>NZ_QQSV01000007.1 GCF_003351145.1 Meiothermus sp. QL-1
CCACCGTGTGCCCCTCATATCTTGACCCTGCTAGAGCTATCCGCTCCACCGCCCGCTTTTCATGATCCCCGCGCCCCTAAAAGGAAGCGCAACGAGAAGAGTACTAAATGCACAAAAAGATGTCAAGACCCAGGTGGGCCCTTTGGCGGGCATTGGAAGGCAAAACGTTCCAAGCGAGACTGAAGTTCGCCATCCACGGGGGGGCGCGCTCCAAAGCGGGCGATGACCCACCCCGCCACCTGCACCGCCAGCCGCCCTGCCGCCAAGGGGTCTTTGGAGCGCAAGTAGTGGCCCAGGAAGGCCCCTCCAAAGGAGTCTCCAGCGCCGGTAGCGTCCACCGCCCGGTCCTGGGTGGCCTGGAGCGGGATAAGCCGGCCCCGGTGAAGGATAAGAGCTCCCTCGGCGGCGAGTTTGAGGAGAATCATGGCCCCTGGATAGAGTTCCTGCAGGGCAAAGAGCACCTCCTCGGGTTTGCGGGCCCCAGTCAGCGCCTGACCCTCCTCCAGGTTGGGGAAGACGAAATCCAACCGCAGCTCCTGGGTAGCGCGGCGGAACTCCTCTCGGCCCATCTCCCGAATCATCTGGAAGGAGGCCGGGTCAAAGGAGAGGCTAAGGCCTGCCTCCCGCGCAACCTCTGCTGCCCTTAGGGCAGCTTGGCGGGGTGGGTCGGTGAAGAAGGACCAGGCGGTGAGGTGCAGGTGACCACCTCGCTGGATTAGCGGGAGGGGCAGATCCTCAGGCTCCAGGCGAAAATCGGCCCCTAAGGAGGTGAGCATGGAGCGCTGACCCGCCGCGTCGATCAGCACCAGGATGACCCCGGTGGGGGTGTGGGCCTTCCAGGCGATGTGGGGGCTTACTCCTTCGGCCTCGAGCTCCTGCACAGCGAACTCGCCAAAGCGGTCGCGGCCCACTGCCCCCACAAAAGCGCTCGGGTAGCCTACCCGGGCCGCCCAAACGGCCACATTGGCCGCGCTTCCCCCACCCATCAGCAAAACCCGGCCGGTGGTATCGCCCCCCGGGAGCAGCAGGGTATCGGGTTTGGCCAGCACGTCCCAGGTGAGGTCGCCCAGGGCCACCAGGGGTTTGGGCTCGGTCATCGCCCCGATTCTATACCCCCCGCTTTGTCGGGGTGGGCATGGTCATGAGGCGGTAAGGTGATAGACTCAGTGTAGCGCAGCGGGGGGCCCTTCAGGCCCGAGCTTGTTTCCTATGTCCCAGCATACCCCCGAAGCAGTCTTTTTCGAGCCCCTGGCTGTGGAAGCCCTCTGGCCCCAGCTCGAGCCCCACCTGTACTACCTTCCAGAGGAAGCCCGGGCCCAGGTGCGCAAGGCCCTCGAGTTCGCCCATCAGGCCCACCAGGGGCAAAGGCGCAGGAGCGGGGAACCCTACATCACCCACCCGGTAGCGGTGGCCCAAATTCTGGCCGAACTCCGGCTTGACGCCGAAACCCTGATGGCCGGGCTGCTGCACGACACCATCGAGGACACCGAGACCAAGCCCGAAGAGATCGAGGAGCGTTTTGGAGCTGGGGTGCGCCGGATTGTGGAGGGCGAGACCAAGGTCTCCAAGCTCTACAAGCTGGCCCACGCCGCCCAGGACAAGCCTGCGGAGGAAAAGCACGCCGAGGACCTGCGGCAGATGTTCATCGCGATGGCCGAGGACGTGCGAATCATCATCGTGAAGCTGGCGGACCGGCTGCACAACCTGCGCACGCTGGAGTTCATGCCCCCCGAAAAACAACAGCGCATTGCCCGGGAGACCCTGGAAATCTACGCCCCGCTGGCCCACCGCCTGGGAATTGGGCAGGTCAAGCTCGAGCTGGAGGACCTCTCCTTCCGCTATTTGGAGCCCGAGGCCTTCGCCAGCCTGGAGGCCCGGCTCAAAAGCCACCGGGCCGAGCGGGAAGCGGCAGTACAGACCGCCAGGGAAAAGCTGGAGCAGGCCCTTTTGCGCGACTTCGTCCTGCGCCAGTCGGTCGAGCGGCTCGAGGTCACCGGCCGCACCAAGCACCTCTACTCAATATGGAAGAAGATGCAGCGCGAGGGGAAGGCGCTGGAGCAGATCTACGACCTGCTGGCTCTTCGGGTGGTGCTGGAACCCAAAAAGGGCCCCGATGCCGAGGAGAACGCCCTCAGGGAGAAGCAGGTCTGCTACCACGTCCTGGGGCTGGTGCACGCGCTTTGGCAGCCTATTCCGGGAAGGGTCAAGGACTACATCGCGGTGCCCAAGCCCAACGGCTACCAGTCGCTGCACACCACGGTAATCGCCGTCAACGGCCTGCCGCTGGAGGTGCAGATTCGCACCAAGGAGATGCACCAGGTGGCCGAGTTCGGCATTGCCGCCCACTGGCTCTACAAGGAGGGCCTTACCGACCCCGAGGAGCTCAGGCGGCGGGTGAGCTGGCTCAAGAACATCCAGGACTGGCAGCAGGAGTACAGCAGCTCGCGCGACTTCGTGGAGGCTGTGACCAAGGAGCTTCTGGGGGGACGGGTATTCGTCTTCACCCCCAAAGGCAAGATCATCAACCTGCCCAAGGGCTCCACCCCGGTGGACTTCGCCTACCACATCCACACCGAGGTGGGCCACCACATGGTGGGGGCTAAGGTCAACGGGCGGATTGTACCCCTCTCCTACGAGCTGCAAAACGGCGAGATAGTGGAGATTCTCACCGCCAAGACCGCCCACCCCTCCAAGGACTGGATGGAGTACGCCAAGACCCGCTCGGCCAAGCAGAAGATACGCATGTTCTTCCGCGCTTTTGAGCGGGCCGAGACCCTGGAGAAGGGCATGCGGATGCTGGAAAAGTACTTCAAGCGGCGAGGGTTGCCCAAGCCCCTGGAAAGCCAGCTCGAGGAGGTAGGGCGCAAGCTGGTCAAAAGCCCGGCCCCGGAAGACCTCTACGCCGCCATCGCGGCCGGGCGGGTGGCCCCCCAGCAGGTGGCCCGGCTGCTTTTGCCCAAGGCCGAGCCCCCCCCACCTAAGCCCAAACCGCCGAAGAATGGGCTGGGAATCCGCCTCGAGGCCGACCTGCAGGCCCCCATCCACCTGGCGAGCTGCTGTGGGCCAGCCAAAGGAGACGCCATACTGGGCTACATCACCCGGGGGCGGGGGGTGAGCATCCACAAAGCGGGCTGCCCCAACATGCGCCGACTGATGGAACAAGAGGCCGGCCGGGTGGTGCCGGCCTACTGGGAAGGCCTGAGCCGGGTGATGCAGCTCGAGGTGCTGGCCGATGACCGGGCCGGGCTGCTGCGGGATGTGATGGACGCAATTGCCTCGCTGGGCAAAAGCGCCATGGGGGTGACCTCGAGCCCCACCTCCCCCCTTTCCTCCCTCTTCCGCATCAGCACCCGGGTAGACCTCAGCGAGGCTGAACAACGGCTTTTAGACGAGCGGCTGCGCTGCGTGCCCAGCGTTCGCAGCGTGCGTTGGTCGCAGGTGCTTTAGGGTTCTCGATGAGCCTTTGGCTGGCCCTGGCCGTGGCCTTCGGGGTGGGCCTCCTGGCCGAACGCCTGGGCTGGCTTAGGCCCAAAGCGGCCTGGGCCGCGGCCCTGGTAGGGGGCATCCCCCTTGGGGAGGGCGGAGTCCCAGCCGCTATGGCCGTGCTCTACCTGGTGGGGCTGGGCAGCCTGGCCAGTCGCTGGAATCCCAAAAGCCGCGACCGCCAGGGGCGGACCGCCGCCCAAGTGCTGGCCAACGGCCTTCCCGCGGCCCTGGGCCTGCTGGCCGGCTCGCCGGCCTTTTTCCTGGCTGCCCTGGCCGCAGCCGCTGCCGACACGCTGGCCACCGAGGTGGGCAGCCGCGCCCGCTGGGCCTGGCACCCCCTGAAAGGCCGGGTAGAGGCCGGCACCAACGCCGCCCTGAGCGGCCTGGGCAGCCTGGCCCTGCTTGGGGGAGCTTTGCTGTACACGCCCTGGGCCCTATGGCTGGGGGTCTCTCCCCTGGCGGTGGTGCTGGGCGGGGTGGCCGGCGCCCTGGCCGATAGCCTGCTGGGCTTGGGGGAGGAGCGGTTTCGCTGGTGGGGCAACAACCTCACCAACCTGCTGGCCACTACCTTAGGGGGCGGGGTGGGTTTCTTAATCGACTCCTGAACCTTTCTCAGCCCTTTCCTGGTGTACCCTTGGCCCTAGGGGGGAGCCTATGCGCTGGCACAACCTTTACCGCCGCTGGGTGCTGGGCCGGCACTTCCGCTTCGCCCGGGAGCACCTGAGCGACCACTTTTTCGACGCCCTAACGGCCTACGCCCTGGGCCTGGCCCGCCTCCAGGTTCCCGGCGCAGTGGAGGCGGCCTATGCCCTCTCGGTGCTGCGGCGGGAACCGGTGCCGGGCTTCAGCGGGCAGCTCGAGGACATCTTCTTCACCATAGACTCTAGCCTGCGCGAGCGCTTCGGCCCTGAGGTGGCAGGGGCCCTTCGACGGGGGCTTTCGCGCAACGACCTTGACCTCACGGTCTTCCGGGCCTACGCCGCCGAGCGAATGCTGCGGGTGCTCACGGTGCTCTCCGATTTGCGCCGGGAGCTTTTGCACCTGGGCCAGACCCACCGCAACACCCTCCTCACCGCCTACACCCACCACCGCCCCGCCCAGCCCACCACCCTAGGCCACTACCTCACCGGGGTGGAGAACCTGCTTTCGCGCGACTACCAGCGTCTTCGGGCCGCCTTCCAGACCACCGACAAATGCCCCCTGGGGGCCTCCACCCTGGCGGGCAGCCCCTACCCGGTGGACCGCAAGGCCCTGGCCCAGTGGCTGGGTTTTGGGGGTACTCTGGAGCACACCTACGACGCCATCGCCGCAGGGGACTGGGCGCTGGAGATTGCCCACGCCCTGGCCGGGCTCGCCACCAGCCTCTCGCGCCTGGTGGCCGACCTCTTGTTCTGGGCTGAACAGGGGGGGTTCTTGGTGGCAGAGCGAATCAGCCAGGGCTCCTCCGTCATGCCGCAAAAGGTGAATCCGGTGGTGCTGGAGCACGTGCGGGGCTTCCTGGCCGAGCTGATGGGGGGGCCGGCCACGCTGGGCCACCTCAACTACAGCACCCCCTTTGGCGATGTCAACGACCACGGCCCCGCAGTTCTGGAGCCCTTGCAAAGCCTCTTCTACGCCGCCGAAGGCGCCATGGCCCTCCTGCGGGTCGCCCTGCAGGAGAGCCGCTTCGTGCCTGAGGTGCTGGCCCAGGGCCTGCGGGACCGCAGCGTGCTGGCCTCAGAGCTCGTAGACGCCCTGGTGGCCCGGCGGCACCTTCCGCTGGCCGAGGCCTACCCCAAGGTCCAGCGCATGCTGCGCGAGCTGAGCAGCCAGGGGCGCACCGTGGCCGAACTGGGCCTGGACGACCTGCAAAGCCACCTGGGCTTCGGCGACCCCGAACTGCTACAAGCGCTGGAGCCCGAGCGCTTCATCGCCCGGCGCAAGGTACTCGGCGGGGCCGCCCCGGAAGCCCAAGCCGCCTACCTGGACTATGCCCTGGGCCGGCTCAGGCTGGAACGGCTGGAGCTCAAGGAGGTCAAGAATCGCCGCCGCCGGGCCCTGCGCACCCTGGCCGCCGAGCCTCTTAGCCTGATCAACCCTCCTCAAAGCGTCCCAGGCCCCTAAAACGGCGGTATCGGTCCTCCAGGAGGGCCTCAGGACCCAAGGGGGCAAGCTCGGCCAGAGTCTGCGAGAGGGCCGCGCGGAGGTGGTCCAGGGCGGCCTTGGGGTTGCGGTGGGCCCCCCCATCCGGCTCGGGGATGACCCGGTCCACCACCCCGAGGGCCAGGAGGTCGGCGGCGGTGAGCTTGAGGGCCTCGGCCGCCTTGGGCGCCTCGCGGGCATCGCGCCAGAGGATGGCCGCGCAGGACTCGGGTGAGATCACCGAGTACCAGGCGTTCTCCATAATCAGCACCCGGTTGCCCACCCCAATGGCCAGCGCACCCCCTGACCCCCCCTCGCCCAGCACCACCGCGATGGCCGGAACCCGCAGCCGGCCCATGCGCTGGATGCTCTGGGCGATAATCCAGGCCTGCCCCCGCTCCTCGGCCGAAACCCCGGGGTAGGCCCCGGGGGTATCGATAAAAGCGATGAACGGACGACCAAAGCGGTCGGCCAGGTCCATGAGCCGCATGGCCTTGCGGTAGCCCTCGGGGTGGGGCATGGCGAAGTTGCGCCGGATGTTCTCCTTGGTATCACGGCCCTTCTGGTGGCCCACCACCACCACCGTGCTGCCCTCAAAGCGGGCCAGCCCCCCCACCATGGCAGCGTCCTCGCCGAAAGTGCGGTCGCCCGAGAGCTCCACGAAATCGGTCATGATGGCCTGAATCACATCCAGGGTGGTGGGCCGGCCCGGGGCTCGGGCCAACTGCACCCGCTCCCAGCGGGAAAGATTGGAAAAGGTCTCGTGCTTGAGCTGGGCCAGCCGCTCGCGCAGCACCTGCAGCTCGCCCGAAAGATCCACCCCGCTGCTGGCCGCGAAGCCCTCGAGCTCGGCAATTTTGGCCTCGAGCTCCTCGATGGGTTTTTCAAACTCCAACGCCACCTTGGTCTCCTAGCTCCTAGGCCGGGGAGGCCACCATCCTGGGGTGCAGAAGGCCCAGCACCTGGGCCACCCGCGCCTTGAGCTGTCGGCGGTCCACCACCTGGTCCACCATGCCGTGCTTGTGCAGAAACTCGGCCCGCTGGAAGCCCTCGGGCAAATCCTGGCGGATGGTCTGCTTGATGACCCGGGGCCCGGCAAAACCAATCAGGGCCCCGGGCTCGGCCAGAATCACATCGGCCAAAGCAGCGAAGCTGGCCGTGACCCCTCCGGTGGTGGGGTCGGTGAGGATGGAAACGTAGGGCAACCGGCGAGCCCAGAGGCGGTCCAAAGCCAAGGTGGTCTTGGCCATCTGCATAAGGGAAAGGGCCGCCTCCTGCATGCGAGCCCCTCCCGAGACCGCCACGATGACCAAGGCCCGCTCCTCCAAAGCAGCCTGCTCGATGCCCCGGGTGATCTCCTCGCCCACTACGCTGCCCATGGAACCCCCGGCGAAGGCGTAGTCCATCACCAAAAGCACGCTCGGCACCCCGCCAATGGTGCAACGCCCTCCCACGATGGCGTCGGGGCGGCCGGCCTCCTTTTGGTAGCGCTCGAGCCGCCGGGTGTAGGGCTCGGTGTCCACAAAGCCCAGCGGGTCGGTGGGTTTGAGCCGAGTGGTCTCCTCAAAGCTGCCGGCATCGGCCAGCATCGCCACCCGCTTGGCTGCGGGCATGCGCAGGTGATGGCCGCACTTAGGACAAACGTAAAGGTTGTTTTCTAGCTCTTTCTTGTAGATCTGCGCGTCGCACTTGGGGCACTTGGTCCAAAGCTCAGGTATATCCCGTGCCTCGCCCTGCGCCCGGCGACGGCGAAAAAGCCGCTCTAGGGCCATAACGCCCTATCTTATACCCCAGAACAGGCGGCAGGCGTAGACCCCCCGGCTTGGACAGAGTACAAAAAGCCGCCCTTGCGGGCGGCTTGCGCAGCTCAGGCCGGCTTAGGTCAGGGTAACCGTCTTGCCGAAGCGCTCCTCGTCGAAGCGGGGGTTGTCCGCCAGAGTCTTCTCGCGGGCGATGGCATAGAGCAGGAAGCCGTAAACGGGCTTGGCCAGGATGTCGGCCAGGCTGTAGCCCACCTGCAGGCCTACAATCCCTACAGCCTCCCCCAGGCCCAGGGTGGGGATGAGGTAGGCGATGGGGTAGAAGCCCCAAGAGCCCAGCAGCAGCAAGCGCATGTTGCGGGTCAAAATCTTCACCCGCTCAGGCTGGTTGGCCATAGCCCGGGTGAGCTCCACCCAGAGCACGTAGAGGATGTACACAAAGGGAATGGTGGAGAGGGTGCCCCAGAACCAGCGGGTGACGTTGTCGGTGGATATCTCGCCCGGGTAGCCCAGGGCCAGCATCAACACCGAGGCGGTGACCAGCTTGAAGATCAAGTTGTTGGTAAGAGCCCGCGAAAGCCCCAGCACCAAGATGAGCTCGGTCAGAAGGAGGGGTACGGTAAGAAGCCAGTCGGCGTAGCGGTAGGCGTCGTTGAAAAGTTCGTTGGTGGGCAGGTACAGCCCCGCCTGCTCCCCGGTGCCGGGCTCGTAGGCCCCCTGCCAGCTCAGGAAGATGCGGTAGTAGTGGTAGGCGGCAATCCACACCACCAGGGTAGAGAGGTAGAGGCCCATGTGGTAGCGGGGCAAAACGTAGGCCCGAGCGAACAGAAAGAAGAGCCCCGAGGCCAGCATGATTGCGATGGTGAAGGACATCACGTTGTAGACCAAAAGATACTGAAGCGTGGTGATGGGGGTGTCGGCCCCAATCATAGCGACCTCCTTTCAAGGACGGTCGGCGCCGGCGCGGCTGTCCTTTGCAATGAGGAAGTATAGGGCGACTCGAGCGAATCACCGTAGCTTCTACAACTTTTGTAAAAAAATCGTTTAGGTTTTGTATACCCTAGCGGGGTACCCTGAGCCCCAGGTAGGGCAGGGGGTCCACCGCCACCCCGAAGCGGTAGACCGAGTAGTGCAGGTGGGGACCAGTCGAGCGGCCTGTAGACCCCACTGCTCCCAAAAGCTGGCCCCGGGCCACCTCCTGGCCCCGGCGCACGTACGAGGCCGAGAGGTGGCCATAAAGGGTGTGAAGCCCATTGCCGTGGTCCAGCAGCACCATCAGGCCAAAAATGGGGTTCCAGCCCATCTCGCTCACCACACCGGCCGCGGTGGCGTAAACGGGGGTGCCCTCGGGGGCAACCAGGTCCAGGCCGTTGTGGAACTCGAGGCCGCCGCCAAAGGGGCTGGGGCGGTAGCCGAAGGGGGAGGAGACCTGGGGCTCCCCCGGCAGGGGCAGTCCGGTGGGCAAGTGGGGGGGCTCCTGGCGCAAAAGCACCCGCCCCGGCTCGGGGTCAGGGGGAAGAGGGTGGCGAAGGAAGCGAGCGGTGGCCTCGAGCTCCAGGGCAAGGCCATCCATCTGGGCTCGCAGATGCAGCAAAAGCTCGCCGAGTTCAGCGGGCTCGCCTGCCCCCCGGGGGGCCGGGGGTACAGGCCTGGGCTGAAGGCGCACCCGGGGCAGGCCGGCCTTCTCCCGCAAGCGGTTGAGTTCTTCTTCCAGAATCCGCAGGCTTTGCTCGAGCTGTACAGCCTCGAGGCTGTAGGCCTGGCTGCGGCTGCGCTCGGCTTCCAGCTCCAGGGTAAGCCGGCGGACCTGGCCCTCCAGGGCCGCCAGGCGGGCCTGCTGGCGGGCCTCCCTCGCCCAAAACCAGGCCACCCCCAAAAGCAGAAGCAGCAGCCCCGCTGCCCAAAGCGGCAGCCTCAGGACCCAGCCTCGGGGCTGCGAAGGCATCGCCCTCTCAGGCTACCCTGGCACGGTCATCCCCCGCGTGAGGTCTGAACCTCTTTAGCCGCCGGCCCGGGTGCTTTGCGGCAGGGCCCGGGGCTCTCCCGTCTGGCTGCGGCCCACGAAGACCGCCCCAGCCTCCACATCCAGCGACATGGCCCGCACATCGCCCTCCACCCGGGCGGTCTTGGTCATGTGAAGCTTGCCATTGGCGATGATCTGGGCCATCACCTGGCCATGGACGATGATGTTGTTGGCCCGGACCTGTTCGCCCTCGATCTGGGCCTGGCTGCCCACCTCGAGGTCGCCCTCCACAATGACCGACCCCTTGACCCTACCATCGATGCGGGCGCTGCCGCTGGTCTTGAGGTTGCCCTCGATCTCGCTGCCCTCGCTTAGGTAGGTGAGTATAGCCGGATTGGGTTTGCGTCCTAACACCGCCATGTTTACCCCCACCCCATACCGCCACAACCATGGCCGCTAGTCAAGGTAGCGGCTGGGGTTCACCTCGACCCCTTGGCGAAAGACCGTGTAGTGCAGGTGGGGACCGGTAGAGCGGCCGGTGGAGCCCACCCGCCCCAACAAATCCCCGCGCTCCACCCGCTGCCCCGGGCGCACCAGCAAGGCCGAGAGGTGGCCGTAGAGGGTGCGGTAGCCGTAGCCGTGGTCCACCACCACCGCCAGGCCAAAGGGGCCTTTCCAGCCCGCCTCCACCACCACCCCAGCCCCGGTGGCCTGCACCGGGCTGCCGTAGGGTGCGGAGAAATCCACCCCGTTGTGGAACTCAAACCCCCAGCCAAAGGGGTTGCGGCGGTAGCCGAAGTGGGAGCTGATCCGGTTGAAACCCCGCAAGGGATAGCCGTAGGGCACCGCGGCCTCCCGCCTCAGGGTTTCCTGGAGGGCAGGGGATACCTCGCCAAGCTGCGCCCCCAGCTCCTCGGCCTGCTGGGCAGCGTAGCGCAGCACATCCTCGAGGCCCGCCGGCACCGCGGCCCCGCCCCGGCCGCCCTCCTCGTTCCGGGTGGGCCTTAGTTTGATCTTGGGCATCCCAGCCCGCTCCCTGAGGGTGTTGATCTCCCGCTCCAGCAGCTCGAGCTGCTTTAGAATCTGCCTGGCGTCCTGGCTCAGGGCGTTGTTGCGGGTGCGCTCGGCAGCGAGCTGGTTGTTGAGCTTGCGGGCCTGCTCGGAAAGGCGCACCAGCTCGAGCTGGAGGCTGCGCATCTCGGCGGTGCGGTGCCAGAGCCACAGGTTAAGCCCACTCCAGCCCAAAAGCACCAGGAGCACCACTGCCGGCACCCAGGCCGGCAAGGAGAAGGCTTTGGGCGCCGCCCCGGTGCGGGCCAGCCACAGGGTATATCGCACGGGGTGTCGGCGCTGCGGCATCAGGTGGAATAAGTAACGCAAGGGTGTGAGCGCAGTCAAGTTGCCTTAATCTTCGCTCACAAATCTCTAATCTCATCTCCCCCCGCTTCTTCCTCATCGGCAAGGGGCCCGCCTGCTTCCGCCAAGAACAGAATGAGACTCAGATTACAGAAACCCGCGTTACATGAAGCCGCAACCTAAGCGAAGCGGGCGGCCGCGGCCAGGGCCAGGTCAATGGCCCGCTCCACCGCCAGGCCCTTGACATCCAGAAGAGGCCGCTCGTCCCGGGTGCGCTGGGCGATAACGCCGGTCACGCAAGCCGCAGCAAATCCGTAGACGTTGCCCATCTTGAAGAGGGTGCCCGCCTCCATCTCGTAGTTGAGGATGCGGAGCTGGCGGTACTCCTCGGTAATGCCCCGCAGAGCGCGCAACAGGTGGGGGTTGGCCGAGCCGGTGCGCTCCTGCCCCTCGTAAAAGGTATCCACCGAGGCGGTCAGCCCCAGGGCGTGGGGAATCCCGAGGCGCCTGGCTTCCTCGACCAGGGCCACCGTCAGGAAGGGGTCGGCGCTTGCAGGGTACTCGGGGGGAGCGATGTCGTGGGCCGCGCCCTGGCGGCAGAGGGCGGCCTTGGATATGACCACGTGTCCGGGTGGCAAGTCTTCTTGGATGGAGCCTGAGGTGCCTACCCGGATGATGGTGCGGATCCCCACCTGCACCAGCTCGTTGACCACGATGCTGAGGCTTGGAGCCCCCATGCCGCTGGTGGCCGAGAGAACGGGCCGCCCGTTGGGCAAAAAGCCCAGGTAGCTGTTGAGCCCCCGGTTCTCCGAAAGCACCCGCACCCCTTTCAGCCGGGTCTCAGCGATGTGGCGGGCCCGCTGGGGATCGCCGCTCAAGAGGGCCAGGGTAGGGGGGGTGGGGCCCAGGTCCTCGGGGCCAAAGCCGATGTGGTACAAAGCCATGGCCCCATTATGGAATGTATTCCTATCCCACGGTAAACCCGAGAAGCAGTTCTTAGTGTAGGAGGCTGTGAATACCCTTATCCTGGGCGCAACGGGGGGCATAGGGCAGGCGCTGGCCCGGGCCCTGGCCGGCCGGGTGGAGCGGCTGTGGCTCTCGGGCCGCAATGCCCCGAAGCTGGGCGAGCTGGCCCGAAGCCTGGGCGCAGAGGCCGTGCCGGCAGAGCTGGGCAGCGGGCTCGAGGTCGCAAGCCTGGCCCAGGAGGTAGGCCCCCTGGACCTGCTTATCTACGCCGCGGGCGCAGCGCACAAGGCCAGCCTGCGCGAGGAAAGCCAGGATGGCCTGGAGCACCTCTTCACCGCCAACCTGGGGGGCTGCTTCCTGGCCCTGAAGTACCTGGCTTTCAACCCGGGTGCCCGGGTGGCCCTGTTGGGGGTTTACCCCGACTTTGTGACCGTGCCCGGGCTGGGGGCCTACGCCGCCACCAAGCTGGGGGCTGAGGCCCTTTTGCAGACGGCGCGCAAGGAGTTCAGGCGCGAAGGGGTGCGCTTCACCCTGGTGCGGCTGCTGGCGGTGGCTACGGGGCTCTGGGCCCCTTTGGGAGGACCGCCCAAAACCGCCTTACCCCCGGAGGCCGCGGCCGAACGGATTCTGCAAGGGCTTTTAGCCGAGCCCCCACCCGAGGTGTGGGAGGTGCGTTAGGGATGCGCTGGGGGGCACTTGGGGCCTTTTTGCTGAGCCTAGGTCTGGCCCAGCCGGTCCAGTACCTGGTCGAAGGCCGGGTGACCTACATCGCCAGCTACACCCTGGGGCGCTTCGAGGGGGTCAACACCAGCGTGCGGGGGGTGGTACGCTGGAACAGCCAGACGGGGGAGGCCTCGGGCCAGGTGTGCGTGGACCTGCGGGCCTTCAACTCGGGCAACCCCCTGCGCGACGCCGACGCCCGGGGGGTCTTCGACGTGAACCGCTTCCCCCAAAGCTGCCTCGAGGTGGAGCGGCTGGTGCAAAACAGGGAGGAAGCGGCCCTCAGCGGCATCCTGGAGATAAGCGGCACCCGCCGCCCGGTGCGCATCCTGGGGCGGCTCGTTCGCGAAGGGGAGGGGTACCGCTTTACCGGGGGGTTTGACACCCGCTTCTCCGAGTGGCGCCTCACCCCGCCCAGCCTGCTCTTCCTGCGGGTCAATGACCCGGTGGAGGTGCGGCTCGAGGCCTACGCCCGGCCGCGCTAGGTCAAAGCCGGAGATTAAGGAACATTAAAGGCTGGTTTGAATTCTTCCTGAAGGCAAAGGTCTAGCCTCACAGGAAAGGTGATTTATGTTGAGGAAGGTCCTGGGGGCCCTAGCCCTTTTGCTGGTCGCCTGCAACGAGCCAGAAGCCGAAACACCCAAGCCGGTGGCCGGCCAGCTATGCCCGGACTGGGTGCACAACCGCTACGTGGTAAAGGGTCCCGACGGGGATTTCTACTCCACCTGGCACCCGCAGGTAGACCCGGAGTATCGCTGCTACTTCGACCACGAGCACGGCGACGACCCCCGCACCAGCCTGGCCAACCCCGAGCTGCCCCCCTTCGGCTACGTGGGCAAACTGGCCGGGATGCCCGAAGCCCACGAGGGCTTCAAGGTGTTCGTGTCCAACCGGGGCACCCGCAACGACGAGGACCGCATCGCCCTTACCAGCACCCGCATCGTGGCCCATATGGGGACCGGGGGGGTTCGGCGCTACAGCGTGCGGAACCACTCCCTGATTTTCGATTTGGTGGCCCCCAGCGGCCACCGGGTGAGCGTGCAGGGCATGGCGGACACCGGGCGGGTGGGCTCCATCTGCGAGCGCGACCCCACCCTGAACGACAACGACCCCAGCAACGACATTGGCCGCACTGTAATGACCATACCCGGAAGTGGCTGCCACGACAAACGGCCGGGCTCGCTCTACGAGATCTGGACCTTCCGGCTGCGCCTGGCCGACAAAGTGGAGGTCATCGTCGCCACAGCGGCCTTCGACCCCATCACCACCATGAACCCGGCCAAGCCGAGCGAGCTCATCTACACCGAGCAGGTCTTCGAGGGCTTTCAGGACCTCCGCGGCTGCGACCGCGAGGCCTACCACGGCCCGGTCTACTGGTACAACAAAGGCGGCCCGGAGGTCTTCTATACAGATGCCTTCGGCCGGCCCGGCGGGCCCATCCGGCAAATGGCCTCCCGCCACGACGACGTGGGCATCTGGATGGCCTACCGGCCAAGCGACGGCTACCTGAACACCTTCAAGCTTCGTAAGGGCCACTGCGCCCCAGGGCTGGGCCTAAGAAACTGAGGCCGCCTCGAAGACCTTGCCGGGGTTCAACAGGTTTTCCGGATCGAAAAGGTGTTTAATCCGGCGCATCCACTCAAGCGCTGGGCCGTGCTCCTTGGGGAGGTATTTCCTCTTGCGCAGGCCCACCCCGTGCTCCCCGGTGCAGGTGCCCCCCAGGGCCAGCGCCCGCTCCACCAGGCGTTCGGCAAACTCCTCCGGCCTTGAATCGCCCTGCTCGTAAACCACCAGGGTGTGAAAATTGCCGTCGCCCACGTGGCCCACGATGTTGCCCGCCAAACCCAGCTCGCCCAAAAGGCGGCTGGCATAGGCCACCAGCTCGGGCATCTTGGAAAGGGGCACGGCGGTATCGGTGATGAGGTAGTTTCGCCCGGGATAGAGGTTGACCATGGCCCAGTAGGCCTGGTGGCGGGCCTCCCACTGGGCGGTGCGCTCCTCCTGGGTATGGGCCACGTCCACCTGAAGGGCCCCGGCCTCGCGCATCAGCTCGAGGGCCAAGGCCGACTCGGCCCCAAGGGCCTCGCGGGTAGAAGAGTGAAATTCCACGAAAAGAGCCGGTTCCTCGGGGTAGCTCCGCCCCAGGTAGCGGTTGATGGCGGCTATAGCCCGGGCGTCCACCAGCTCGAGCCTCGCCACTGGCAGCCCGCTGGCCATCACCCTATAGGCGGCCTCAGCGGTGGACTCCAAGGAGCCGAAGAAGACCCGCAGGGTGTGGATGTGCTCCGGCAGGGGATGAAGCCTCAGGGTCAGGCGGGTGATGATTCCCAAGGTGCCCTCGGAGCCGATGAACAGGTCCTTCAGGTCGTAGCCTGCGCTGGTCTTGCGCACCCCCCGGCCCAGCTCCAACACCTCCCCATTGGCCAGCACCACCTGCAGGGCCAGCACGTTGGCCCGCATCCCCCCGTAGCGCACGGTGGTGGTACCGGAGGCGTTGGTGGCGGCCATGCCCCCCAGGGTGGCATCGGCCCCGGGGTCTACCGGGAAGAACAGCCCAGTACCCTTCAAGGCTTCGTTCAGGGCCTTGCGCGTGAGACCAGGCTCCACCTCGGCCAGAAAGTCCTGCGGGGCAACCCGCAGCACCCGGTTCATCCGCGAAAGGTCGAGTGAAAGGGCCGGGCCCTGGGGCACCACATGCCCCTCGAGGCTGGTGCCGGCCCCAAAGGGAACCACCGGGATGCGCTCGGCCCTGGCCCAGGCCAAAGCGGCCTGCACGTCGGCCAGGCTTTCAGCGTAGACCACGGCCAAAGGAGGCCTCTGCAGGAGGTGGCCCTCATCCCGGCCGTGGGTCTCCAGGTCGGCAGGGGCGGTGCTGACCTTGCCGGGCAGGAGGCTTTTTAGGCTTTCCAGCATGCCCTAAGCTTAACACCCCCCAAAAGCGACCATACGCTATACTCGGGTTGGAGGTAAAAAATGCGTGAGCAGCTAAGAGTGGCGGGGGTGGCTTCTTTTTTGTTGCTGGGCGCCTGTGGGGGGCCGGGCGAGGGGGCCCGCAGCGAAGCCCGCGCAGCCAACGCTGCGGTGGGCACCTGGAACGTCGGGGGGCCAACCCCCAGCCTGGCCTTGATCTTCTGGGCCAATCTGAGCAGTCCCACCAGTCCCGACGGCTTCGTGCTGAGGGTGGAGGGCCCTCAGGGTCTCTCCAAGGAGAGCGACCCCACCCGATCCGATACGGTCGGGCCCTTGTTCTTCTGGAAAATATTCCCGAACGATGCGGCCGTCGCAGGGCGCTACACCCTCTCGGCCTCTTTCCCCGGCAACGCCAACTTCAGCCGCCAGATGGAACTAAACCCCGCCAACACCCTGCCCCAGCCGCAAAACGTCTCCCTTCAAGTGGCCGGCAATACCGCCACCATTAGCTGGAATCCCGTGCCGGGAGCGCGTTCCTACTACGTCGAGATCCAACGGCTGGGCCCCAACAACGAGGTCGTTGGCGCGGACTTCGTCTGGTACACCAACGCCACCCGGCTCGAGCTCTCCCTCTCCCGCACCCCGCTGCCCCCCGGCAACTACCGGGCCGGAATCGCGGCCTCCAACGTGGACTTCGTCCAGCTCAGAAGCCCAAACCAGGCCGCCCAGCTAGACCCCCAGTTCGCCTTGGCCTCGGCCCCCGGCCCCGCAATCCAGGTTCAGTCGCACAGAATCGTCCCCCTGGAGTGAAAACTCGCTGAGCGTTACGTGAATTGAGCGAGTGACGAATGGACCGCCCCCCAGCGGGCCAGCTGTTACCCTGGCTTGGGTGATGGCGACCTTGCAGCAACCAACTCCTCGAGAACACCTGCAAGCGCTGCTGAAGGAGGCCTGGCAAAGGCTGGAGGAAGAGCCTCTTACAGCAGTCTCACTGGTCCAACAGACCGAACCGATGGCCCGGCGCATGGGCGACAACCGAGCCTGGGCAGAAAGCCTCTTCATCTGGGGGGTGGTAAGCCTATACCGGGGCGAACCCACCGAGGCCATTCCCTTGCTCTCCCGGGCGCTGGCGGTCTACCGCTTTTTGGAAGACGAGGGGGGACAGTGGGCCTGCCTCAGGGCCATCGCGCTGGCCTGGGAACGGGCAGGGGACAGGGCGCAAGCCCTGGAGACCCTGAACCAGGCCCAAAGCCTCCCCCACCAGGCCAGGCTTACCGCCCAGGCCCGGTGGCTGCGCTGGTTTGAAGACGGGCAAGCTGGGGCCGACTGATTAGAAAAACCAGTGCCAGCGCCACCAGGAACGCGGAAAAAACGTAGGGATAGGCCGGGGAAAGACCGTACAGCCCGGTTCCGACAACCGGGCCCAGCATCCGCCCCAAAGCCTGGGCCGCGCTGGCCAGACCAGCCACCGCCCCCTGCTCCTGATCCGAGACGGCCAGGGACTGGGCCGCGCTCAGGCCGGGCAGGGCCATGGTGCCCAGGCCCAGAAGCACCAGCGAGGCGGTGAGCAAGGGGAAGCTCGGCGCTATGGCCAACCCCAGATAGCCCAGCAGCAGCAGGGGCAGGCCGAGCCCCAACAGGGCTCGAGGGGGCCAGCGGACCCAGCGTACCCAGAAGCCCTGGGCTCCAACCCCCACCAGCCCGAAGACTACCAGCGCCAGGCCCACCGCCTGGGCGGTCTGGGCAGGCGATAGGCCCAGCCTGTCCTGGTAGAGGAAGGCCACGGTCTGCTCCATGGCAATCGAGGCCAGGTTGAGGCTAAGACCCATGACCAGGAGGGGCCACACCCGCGGGTCGCGCCAGGAAAGCAAAGGGGAGGGCTCGAGCTGCTCCTTTCTGCGGGACTCGGGCAGCACCCGCCAGACAAAAAGCGCATTCAGGAGGGCCAGGCTGGCCGAAAACACCACCGGCACCAGCAGGCCCAGATGGGCCAAGGCCGCCCCTATGGCCGGGCCGAAGATCACCCCCAGGCCAAAAGCCGCCCCCAGCACGGCGAAGTTCTGGGTGCGGGCCTCCTTGGGGGTGATGTCGGCCAGATAGGCCTGGGCGGTGGGCAGGGTGGCCGAGGAAAAGGCCCCGCCCAAAAGCCGGGCTGAGATTAGGCAGGCGAAAAGCCACCCCTCTCCCAGAATCTTCTGGTAGCCCAGCCAGGCGAACAGGGCAAACAGGTAGAAGCTGGCAGCAAACCCCAGGATACCCACGAGCAAAACGGGCTTTCGCCCCTGCTCGCTTCGACGGCCCCAGTAGGGCGAGAGCAGGAATTGCATGAGGGCGTAGCCGGTGGAGAAAAGCCCTACCTGCACCTCGCTCAAGCCCAGCTCCCGCCCAAGCGGCCCCAGGATGGGAAACAAAACCGACAGCCCCAGGATGCTGTTGAAAAGGGTAAGAAAGAGGATGGCAAGCGGCTTCACTGTCTAGTAGTCTAAGGCAGGATTCGCAGACCCAGGCGGGGGGGCTCGGTGGGGTATAGGTTGCTGAGGGCCACCACCCCTATCCGGGCTCCTCCGCGCCGCCCGCTGAGCTGGGCCGCCAGGGCAGCGAACTCCTCTAGAGGAATCCCTCCCTGGGCCAGTTTCTCCGGCACCCAGCCGGCCTCGCTCAGCCGGGCCTCAACGGCCTGGCTGAGCGCGTTCAGTTTGCGCCCCAGCTCGCCTGCGCTGGCCGGGAGCGCAAGAAGGGCCGAGGCCAGCACCTCCCCCTCGGGGAAGGCTTGCTGGCGCGGCCGGTACTCGAGCACCACCCGCACCCGCCCCTCCCCACCGATGCCCTGCACCCGGGCCAGGAGGAGACCAGGTCCCTGGTTGCCGAGGTGGGGGGTCTCCACCAGCTCCATGCCCCTGAGCCCCAGCAGGCGTATGCGGTTCTCGGCCCGCCGGGTAACCTCGGCCAGGGCTATCTGCTCGTTGCCCGGCTGCACCGGTTCCTCGGCCAACAGGACCATTCTGAGGCTCCTGTCCAGGCTGGCAGCAAAGAGCCGGTTGCGCTCCTTGAGCTGCTGCAATTCCCGCCGCGCCTCTAGCAGCCGGTTCTTCAGCTCGCGGTTCTCCTGCTGCAGGCTCTCCACCAGCCGGAGGGTGGCCTCATCCGAGGCGGGCGGGGAGAGGCCTCCCCCCAGCACGGCCACGTCCCCTTCCAGATTGCGCTTTTCCGCCTCCAGCTCCCGCAGCCTGGTCTCCAAGACCCTGGAGCGCTGCTGGAGCTCTTCGAGGCGGGCTAGAGACCCCCGTTGGGCTGCTTCAACCTGGCGAAGGCGATGCTCGGCTTCCCTTACCTGGGCCTCGAGCGCGGCCCGGTCCGAAAGCAGTCTGCGCTTCTCTGCCTCCAAGCGCTCCTTCTCCTGCACCAGCCTCAGCCGCGTCTGCTGCAACGCTGCCAGGGCCGCACGCAACGACCGGCCCTCCTCCTTCAGTCTTTCCAACTCCTGGCGGAGCCGCTCCCGCTCCACCAGCGCCTCCTCCAGGCCCTGCCGGGTCTGCCGCTGGAGCTCCACCTGCTGGGCAAGCTGCCGGGCCAGCAGGTCTATGCTCCGCTCAAACTCGTCCCGCTCAGCCTTGAGCTGTTCGTACTGGCTGAAGATGCTGGCGGCCCGGTTCTCCAAGCGCCCTACCTCGGCCCGCAAACGGTCGCGCTCCTGTCGAATGGCTTCGGCCTGCAGAATGGTCTCGCGGGCCTCCCGCACCAGCAGGAAAAAAGTCCCAAAAGCCCCCAACGCAATCAGCGCCCCTGTGCCCACCGCCACCAGGGTGGCCGTCGCTCGGGGCCGCAGACCCAGCAGGCGCCAGTGGCGCTTGCCCACCCGCCGCGCCACCAGATCGCCTACGTAGGCCACCAAGCTCGCTACCAATACCAGCAGAATCAAAATGGCCCAGAAGGTCATACCGCTACCTCGTACGGGGCACAGACCTCAGGGCAGCGCCACGGCCCATGCTTCACAGTTCGTACTCATCACCCAGGTAGTGCTTGCGCACCCCCGCATCGCGGGCAAAGGCCTCTGGTGAGCCATGGAAGGCCATCTGGCCGTCGTACATGAGGTAGATTCGGTCGGCAATGGCCAGGGTCTCCCGCACCGCGTGGTCGGTGATGAAAATGCCCACCCCCCGCCGCTCGCGCAGCTCGGAAATAAGCTTCTGAATGTCGTGGACGTTCTTGGGGTCCACGCCAGTAAAGGGCTCGTCCAAAAGGATGAAGTCGGGGTTGGTGCAGAGAGCTCGAGCGATCTCCAGCCGCCGCCGCTCTCCCCCCGAGAGGGTGTAGGCGTAGCGGTCCTTCAGGTGGGCAATTCCCAGCTCTTCCAGCAAGGCCATGGCCCGCTCCTTTCGCTCGGCCTTGGCCAGGGGCTGGAACTCCAGCACGGCCAGCAGGTTTTCCAGCGCGGTAAGGCGGCGGAAGGCCGAGGGCTCCTGGGGCAGGTAGCCGAGGCCCAGCCGGGCCCGCTTGTACATGGGCAGGCGGGTCACATCCTGCCCGTTTAGATGAATCCGACCCGCGTTGGGCTCAATGAAGCCCACCAGCATGTAGAAGGTGGTGGTCTTGCCCGCCCCGTTGGGGCCAAAAAGGGCCACGATCTCCCCGCGGGAAAGCTCCAGGCTCACCCCCCGCACCACCTCGCGCCGCCCATAGCGCTTGGAAAGACCGCTGGCCTCCAGACGGGTGGTCGCGCGGACTCCTTCCCTCTGCAACACGGTCTCCATTCTTTTTCCAGGGTAGCACCCCGCGCTAAGGTGGCCGTGAGAGGCCCCGCCTTTCCCCTACGGCCCCCAGAGCGATAAGCTATCGGTTATGGTAGTCACCCGCATCGCCCCTAGCCCCACCGGCGATCCCCACGTGGGCACCGCCTACCAGGCACTCTTCAACTACGTCTTCGCCAAGCAAAACGGCGGCAAATTCATCGTTCGCATCGAGGACACCGACCGAACCCGCTACAACCCCACCTCGGTAGAGCGGATTCTGGGCATGCTCGAGTGGCTGGGCCTTTCGCCCGACGAGTCCCCCACCAAGGGGGGACCCAACGGGCCCTATGTGCAGTCCGAGCGCCTGCCCATCTACCAGAAGCACGTGGAGATACTCCTGGCCAAGGGCGCTGCCTACCGGGCCTTCGACACCCCAGAGGAGCTGGCCAGGGCCCGGGAGGAAGCCCTGCGGGCGGGCAGGCAGGAGATGGGCTACAACCGCCGCTACCGCGACTATCCCCCCGAAGAGGCCGAGCGGCGGGCCAGGGCGGGCGAGCCCCACGTGGTGCGGCTCAAGGTTCCCCTCACGGGCAAGACCGTGGTGCACGACCTGCTCCGGGGCCCCGTGGAGTTCGACAACAGCACCCTGGACGACAAGGTGATCCTGAAGGCCGATGGTTTTCCCACCTACCACCTGGCGGCCATGGTGGACGACCACCTGATGGGGGTGACCCATGTCATCCGGGCCGAGGAGTGGCTCACCAGCACCCCCTTTCACATCCACATCCTCAAGGCCTTCGGCTGGGAGGAGCCGGTCTGGTGCCATACCCCCTTGCTGCGCAACCCTGACAAGTCCAAGCTCTCCAAGCGCAAGATGGACACCAGCGTGGACAGCTACAAGGCCCAGGGCATCCTGCCCGAGGCCCTTTTGAACTACCTGGGCACCATGGCCTGGAGCATGCCCGATGGGCGGGAGATATTCAGCCTGGAGGAGATGATCGCCCACTTCCGCCTGGAGCGCATCCGCTTGGGAGCGCCGGTCTTCGACCTGGAAAAACTTAAGTGGATGAACGGCAAGTACATCCGCGAGGTGCTGAGCCTGGAGGAGCTCACGGAGCGGGTCAAGCCCTTTCTGGCCCGCTCGGGGCTCTCCTACCCCTCAGAGGACTACCTGAGGCGGGTGGTGGAGGCCATGCGGGCCCGCTTCGAGACCCTGCAAGAATTTGTGGACAAGTCCATGTACTTCTTCAGCGAGGCCTACCCTATGCAGGAAAAAGCCCTGGCCAAGCTCATGGAGGGGGCCCGTTTCCTACCCGAACTGTACGGACAACTGGCCAAGGCTCCGGACATGCTCCCGGAAACCACCGAACCCCTGCTGAAGAGCTACATCGAGGCCAAAGGGGCCAAGGCCGCCCAGGTCATGCAGCCCCTGCGGGCGGCCCTGACCGGCTCCCTCGAGACCCCCGGGATGTTCGACCTGCTGTTTATCCTGGGCAAGGAGCGGGTCCTGAAGCGCCTGGAGCGGGCCATGGAGCGGGTGGAGGCCCTATAGGGCCTGCCGGATGGCCTCCACCGCCTCGGGGTTCTCCAGCGCCGAGAGGTCGCCAGGGGGCTGCCCCAGGTAGGCTGCCCGGATGACCCGGCGCATCACCTTGGCGTTGCGGGTCTTGGGCAGGTCGCTCACAAAAAGGAGCTTCTCGGGCCTCAGCGCCTTGCCCAGCCGGCCGGTGATGGTCTCGAGGATGGCCCGCTCCAGCTCGGGGCTCGGGGTCTGGCCCGGCCGCAGCACCACGAAGACCACCGCCACCTCCCCCTTGAGGGGGTGGGGCACCCCGATGGCCGCGGCCTCCTTGACCGCCGGATGCTCCACCGCGGCGCTCTCGTACTCCGCCGGTCCCACCCGCTTGCCGGCCACCTTGAGGGTATCGTCGCTGCGCCCCTGGATGAACCAGTGTCCCTCGGCGTCCACCCAGGCCCAGTCCCCGTGCACCCAGACCCCCTCAAAGCGGTTCCAGTAGGTGTTCAAATAGCGCTCGGGGTCGTTCCAGAAACCCTTGGTCTGGCCCGGCCAGGGCTTGAGGACCGCCAGCTCCCCCACCTCGCCCCGCACCGGCCGGCCCGCCGCATCCAGCACCTCGGCGTGGATGCCGGGGGCGGCGGTGTTGAAGCCCATGGGCTTGATAGGCCGCCAGGTGGTGCAGCCCAGGATGCCCCCGCCCACCTCGGTGCCCCCCGAGTAGTTGATGATGGGCAGCCGCCCCTGGCCCACGGTGTGGAAGAACCACAGGTAGGGCTCGAGGTTCCACGGCTCCCCGGTGGAGCCCAGCACGCGCAAGGCCGAGAGGTCGTGCTGGCGCACGGGCGCCTCAAAGGGCATCAGGGCCCGCACCAAGGTGGGCGAGAGGCCCAGGTGGGTCACCCGGTGCCGCGCGCACAGGGCCCAAAGCCGCCCCGCGTCCGGGTAGTCCGGGGCTCCCTCGTAAAGGAGAACCGTGGCCCCCAGGGTAAGCCCCCCCAGAATGGCCCACGGCCCCATCATCCAGCCCATGTCGGTGAACCAGAAAAGGGTCTCGCCCGCTCGCAAATCGAAGAGGTGAGCCAGGTCCTGGGCCGCCTTGAGGGGAAAGCCGGCGTGGTAGTGCACCGTACCCTTGGGCCTGCCGGTGGTGCCCGAGGTGTAGATGAGCATGAAGGGGTCCATGCTCTCCACGGGCGTGTAGGGGGCCTCGGGCGGCTGAAGGGGAACCCAGGCGTCCCAGGCCACTTCCCGCGGACCTAAGGGGACGTCGCCAAAACGGCGCACCACCAGGATGCGCTCCACGCTTGGCGCGAGCTGGGCTGCCGCCCGGGCCTGGGCGAGCAGCGGCACCCGGCTGCCCCGACGGTAAAAACCATCCGCGGTGATAAGGAGGCGGGCCCCGGCGTCCTGCAAGCGGGTGGCGGCCGCCTCGGCCGCATAGCCCGAGAAGATGGGAACGAAGATGGCCCCCAGCCGGGCCACAGCCAGCGCGCTGATGGCGGTCTCGGGGAGCATGGGCAGGAAAAGCCCCACCCGGTCGCCCGGGCCAATCCCCAAGGCTGCCAGCGCTTGGGCGGCCCGGGCCACCTCGTCCTCCAGCTCGGCGTAGGAAAGCCGCCGCACCGTCCCCTCCTCCCCCTCCCAGCAGAGGGCCAGAGCCTGCGGCCGGGTCCGGGCGTGGCGCAGGGCGTTCTGGGCCAGATTGAGCCGCCCGCCCACAAACCAGCGGGGCCACTGGGGGCCTTGGGAAGCGTCCAGCACCTGGGTGTAGGGGTGCAGCCACTCGATCCCTAAAAGCTCTAGGGTGGCGCGCCAGAAAGCCTCGGTCTCCTCGATGCTATAGCGGTAGAGGGCCTCGTAGTCGGGAAGCCCTAGGCGTTCCAACAGGGCCTCGAGGTGGCTGCCCCGGGTGTAGGCCTCGGAAGGAAACCATAGGGGGTCCATAGGCGTCTACCCCATAGTCTAGCGCCCTAGAGCGTTCAGCGTTTGCGGAACAGCAGGCCCAGAAAACCCTTGCGCACTGGCTTTTCCTCCTGAGGGGGCTTGGGGGGTTCCGGGCTCGAGGCCTTCTGCACAATCTGCAAAAAGGCCTTGAGCGTGGCCCGGGTGGCCGAATCCTTGACCAGGAGGTTGCGCACGATGCGGTCCAGGTGGGGCGGCAGGCCCGTGGGCGGGGGCAGCCGGTGCAGGTGGGCGTAGCCGAGCTCTTCAAGCGTCTCGCCCACGAAGGGCCGCTTGCCCACCAGAAGCTCAAAGGCCATCACCCCAAAGGAGTAGGCGTCCGACGCAGGGGTGGCCGCCTCGCCCGCAAAGAGCTCCGGGGCCATATAGAAGGGGCTTCCGGCCCGCTCCAGCGGCCTGGGGTTCTCGCGGGTCCTGGCCACGCCGAAATCGCCCAGCCTAAACCGGTTCCCCTCGACAAAGATGTTGGAGGGCTTGACGTCCTGGTGCACGATGCCCCGCTCGTGCAGGTAAAGGAGGGCCTGGGCAATCTGGGTAAGGCACTCCAGGGCTTCTTCCCGGCCCAGGGGCCCCTTGCGCAGACGGTCCTCGAGGGTGCCCTCTGGAAAGTACTCCAGGGCCAAAAAAGCCCCTTCCCCCTCGGGGCGGCCCGCCAGCCCCCGCACCAGGTGGGGGTGGCTCAGGCTAAGGGAAAGGGCCACTTCCTGGGCGAAACGCTCCGCCAGGGCCCTATTGGTCCGCACCTCCCGGCGGGGCACCTTGAGCGCCACCTGGGTGCCGTCGGGCGCACGGGCCAGGTAGACCTGAGAGGAACGGCCCAGACCCAGCAACATCTCCAGCTTGAAGTCCTGGCGGGTTAGGCGGCGATAGTCCATGGCATCCGCGGCCCATTACACCACATTTAGAGGCGTAGCTGCCCCCCGGGCTCCAAAGCCTCGCCCCCAATTCCCAAAAGCCCGGCCCGCCGCACAAAGGCCGCTCCGTCCTGGGCGATGGGGGGGAAGGTGTTGTAGTGCACCGGCAGTACCTGTTTGGCCCGGATGAGTTCCAGAGCCTTCAAAGCATCGTCGGGGCCCATGGTGAAGTGGTCGCCAATCGGCAGCACCGCCAGGTCGATGGCATAGGAGGCCAGCAGGCTCATATCGCTAAACAGGGCGGTGTCGCCCGCGATGTACAGGCGCTTACCGGCCAGCTCGAGCACGCACCCCTGGGCCAGGCCGCCGTAGGTGCCGTCGGGGAAGGAGGAGGAGTGCCAGGCCGGGAACCACTTGAGCCACCCCCCAGAAAAGCGGTAGGTGCCGCCCAGGTTCATCCCCACCCCCTTGGCCCCCTGCCGCTCGGCGTAGCTTACGATCTCGTAGTTGGAAATGATGGGGGCCCCGGTGCGCTGGCTGATGGCCACGCTGTCGCCGTAGTGGTCGCCGTGGGCGTGGGTGAGCACGATCAGGTCGGCCTCCACCTGGTCGGCCGCGAGGGCTGCCTTGGGGTTGCCGGTGAGAAAGGGGTCCACCAAGACCCGCGTGGTGCCATCGGTGATCAGAAGCGCCGAATGACCCAGGTACCTGACCTCGAGCACGGTAACACCTCCAGATGGCTATCAGTATATGGGGGGCTCAGGCCCCCTGCGCCAGCCGCTTCAGCTCCCGCTCCAGGTTGCGCTCAAACGCAGCCTCGGCCAGCCGGCGCAAAGCCCGCCCTCCCCACTTCTCCCCGGGGGGCAGGCTGGCATGCAGCCGCAGGGTGAGCCGGTACTCCAGCCCGCCCTCCACCACCTCGCCCCGGCCCGCCAGCTCCACCCAAAAAGGCGGGGGGTTCTCCAGGGGCAGCGCTTCCAGACGGGCTACTCTCCCCTCGGGGTGAATACGGCTGCGAAAGGGGAATTGGATTTCTCCAAGGAGGGGGGCCTCGGCCACCAAGACCCCCTCCAGCCAAAACCCCTCCCGCCTCAGCATCCTAAAGGGGGGGCGGCCCGAGAAGACCCGCTCGGGCTGGTAGAGATGCTCTGGAGGCTCGGGCAAAAAAAGGCGAAAGGATTTCTCTAGCAACACCTGGCTCCCCCTCGCGGGCCCTAGTTCACCCACTCCACCCGCACCTGCCCAGCCCGCACCAGTTGTTCAATTTCCTCGTCGGTCACGTTGCGCAGGCGCGAGAGATGGGCGAACTCGGGGGCAGCCGAGGCCAACCCCACGCGCACCACCAAGACCTCCTCCCCCTCGGCCTTGCCAATCCGCCAGACCAGGTGGTTGCCGAGCCGCTCGAGCAGGTCGTCCATGACTTCAAGCCTACCGGGCCCGAAGGCCTGGGTAAAGGGCGCTGCCCACAGTAAACTTAGGCCCGTGGAAGCCATTGTGCTGGCCGGGGGCAGGCCCGACGACCCCCTGGCCAAGAAGTTCGGCGTGGCCAGCAAGGCCCTGCTGCCCTACCGGGGCCGCCCTCTGGTGGAGCACACGCTACAGGCCCTACAGCAGGCTGGACTGGAGCTCATCCTGGTGGGCCCCCCTGGCGCCTACACCCCTGCCCCGAGCCACCACCTGGGCGACCAGGGAAGCCTCCTGGCCAACCTGAAGGCCGGGCTAGAGGCAGCCCGAAGCGAGCGGGTGCTGGTGGCCACCGGCGACATGCCCCTCCTCTCCAAAGAGGCGGTCCGCTGGGTGGTGGACAATGCTCCTGTGGCGGCCTTCGTCTACCCCATCGTGCCCCGTGCCCTCATCGAAGCCCGGTTTCCCGGGATGCGCCGCACCTACGCGCGGGTGCGGGAGGGAACCTTTACAGGGGGAAACCTGGTCCTCCTGGATAAGAAGCTCTTCCACACCGCCCTACCCCTCCTTCAGCAGGCCCTGGCGCTGCGCAAAAATCCGCTGGCCCTAGCCCGCCTGATTGGCCTGGGAACGCTATTTGGGGTGCTCCTGGGAAAAGCCAGCATCCCTGTGCTGGAGGCCCGGGTCTCGAGCCTCCTCAAAGCACCGGTCCGGGCCCTCATCACCCCCTACCCCGAGGTGGGGGTGGATGTGGACCAGGAGCGGGACCTGGCCTGGCTGGACAGGGTGTAGACTGAGGCCCGGATGCGAACGGTTCGTGAGCTGCGCATAGCCGGCCTCATCGCCTATCTAGCCGCCCTGGTCTCCGGCCTTCTGGTCTCGGGCATCCTGCACCTGGCCTTCGGGGAGCGAGGCCAGTTCGGCTGGGAGGGCTTCAACCTTCTGGGCCTGCTGGAGGGGCTGGCCTTCCTTCTGGTCTTCACCCTCACCCTCTGGCTGGCCAAGCGGGCGGTGCGGGTCAACACCACCACCC
Source organism: Meiothermus sp. QL-1 (assembly GCF_003351145.1). NCBI lineage: Bacteria > Thermotogati > Deinococcota > Deinococci > Thermales > Thermaceae > Meiothermus > Meiothermus sp. QL-1. The sequence goes on from NZ_QQSV01000007.1 coordinate 26,785, forward strand.
TGCTTTCGGCCGGGCTCTTCGCCCCCACCTCGGCCCGGCGGCTGGCCCGGCCGGTCCCGGTCATCCATGCTCTGGAGTCTTTCGAGGGCAACATCGCCGTGCTGCTCGAAGGCGACCAGCCCGTGGGGGTAATCGGTATCGCCGACTCGCTGGTCCCTTGGGACGAAGCCCCGGTTGTTCCAGGCGAGACCGCCGCCAGCGAACTGGGCGCGCTTTTTCGCCAACACCAAATCGTCTTTGTGGCCGACGGCAGCACAATTCACGGCATCATCACACGAGAGCGTTACTTCAAGTATCTGGGGTCTTAGGGCCGTGCGTCCTGCAAATAACCCGGGGTCGCCCTGGCCCTGGCGTATCCTTGAGGGTAGGACTGGAGATGCCCATGAGCAAAGCCCTTGATATCGTAGACCTGCTCAACCTGGCCGTGGACCGGGGCGCCAGCGACCTGGTCATCACGGTGGGCCTGCCCCCCATGATCAAGGTAGACGGCGAGTTTCGCTCCACCGAGTACGATGCCCTTACCCCTCAGGAGACCCGCCGGCTCACCTACGCCCTGATGGACGAGAAGCAGCAGCGGGTCTTCGAGGAAGAGAAAGAGCTCGACTTCTCCTTCAGTCTACCGGGCAAGGGCCGCTTCCGGGTCAATGTCTTCCTCCAGCGCGGCAGCGTGGGCGGGGTGCTCAGGGTGGTGCCCTCCAGCACCAAAAGCTTCGATGAGCTGGGCCTGCCCAAGACCATTGCGGAGATTGCCAACAGCCCGCGCGGCCTGGTGCTGGTGACAGGGCCCACCGGCTCAGGCAAGTCCACCACCCTGGCCTCCATGATCGACTACATCAACGAGAACAAGGCGGTGCACATCGTCACCATAGAAGACCCCATCGAGTTCTTCCACCGCCACAAGAGGGCCATCATCAACCAGCGGGAGGTAGGCTCCGACACCCATAGCTTCCAAAAAGCCCTACGCTCAGTGCTGCGCCAGGCCCCGGACGTAATCCTGGTGGGCGAGATGCGCGACTACGAGACCATCTCCGCCGCCATTACCGCCGCGGAGACCGGGCACCTGGTGATGGGTACCCTGCACACCAACAGCGCCCCGGAGACCATCGACCGCATCATCGATGTTTTTCCCGAAGCGCAGCAGGAACAGGTGCGGGTGCAGCTCTCCAACAACCTGGTGGCGGTCCTCACCCAGCAGCTCCTGCCCAAAGCCTTCGGCGGGGGGCGGGTGCTGGCCTACGAGCTCATGGTGGCCACCCCGGCGGTGCGGGCCCTCATCCGGGAGGGCAAAAGCCACCAGCTTGTGAGCGTCATCCAGACCGGAGGGCAGCACGGCATGATCACCATGGACGCCTGCTTGGCCGACCTGTACAAGCGCAAGCTCATCAGCTACGAGACCGGCCTCGCGCGCGCGGTAGACCCGAAGGAGTTCGCCCGCCTGGCCGGGGCTGGCAGCGCCGCCCCCCAGGTGCAGACCAGCATGCGGCGTCCGTAGATACCCCTGGCGTTATTTGAGCGTTCAGGCCGTTAAGGTAGGGCACAAGCCCCCCGGAAAACCTTACCCTTGGTGGTAGGCCTTTGCCGGGTATGAAAGCGCATATGGGACTCCACCGGGTCTTCAACAGCCGCATCGTCCAGAACGCGGCCTCCCTCTACGCGGTGCAGTTCCTGGCCTACCTGCTGCCCCTCATCTCCCTCCCCTACCTGGCCCGGACCCTCGAGCCCCTCCACTTTGGCCTGGTGGCCTTCGCCCAGAGCTTCGCCAACTGGCTGGCCGTGCTGGGGGAGTACGGCTTCACCTACTCGGCCACCCGCTCGCTGGCCCGCCAGCGCGAGCGCAAGGAGGCCGTAGCCGGCATCGTGGCCTCCGTCCTCGGCGCCAAGCTCATTCTGGTTCTGGGCATGGTCCTGCTCACTTTGGGGGCAGGGGCCTTCGTGCAGAGTTTCCGCCAATACCCCGAGCTGGTCTTCTGGGCTCTTCTGATTGCCATATTCATCGCCCTCAGGCCCACCTGGTACTTCCAGGCCATCGAGCGGGCCTGGCTGGTGGCCCTCATGGAGGGCCTAATCCGGGTGGGCCACCTGGCCGCCATCTTTGCCTTTGTGCGGGGCCCCGAGGACGCCTGGGTGGCCCTGGCCGCCCAGGCCCTGGCCACGGGGGGGGTGGCGGGGCTCGAGCTCTACCTGATGTACCGCGAGGTCCCCTTTCGCCTCCCCAACCTTCCCCTGAGCTGGGTGGCCTTGCGGGTGGGCTTCAGCCTCTTCCTCTCGCGGGCTTCAGACAGCCTGTACACCTCGGCCAACGGGATGATTCTGGGCCTCCTCACCACCCCTGTGCAGGTGGCCTTCTTCGAGACCGGCAACCGCCTGGCGCGCCCAGGGCTTTCCATCCTGTGGCCCCTGGCCCAGGCCATCTACCCCCGTATCAACCACCTGATCCGGCGCGATGCCCAGGCGGCCCAGCGGCTGAGCCGCCTGGCGCTTTGGAGCACGCTGGGCATCGGCCTAGTCGGAGGGGCGTTTTTGGCCATCCTGGCCCCCTACCTGATCCGCCTGCTCTTCGGGGAAGCCTACGAGACCTCGGTGCGGGTGCTGCAGGTTTTGTCTCTGCTGCTGCCCATCGTGGCCTTTGGGTACTCGCTTTCCATGCAGTACATGTTCCCCAGGCAGATGGACCGGGAGGTAATGTACTCCGTACTCAGCGCCGGCCTGGTCAACCTGGCCCTGGCCGCGCTGCTGGCACCCCGGCTGGGCGCACTGGGCATGGCTTTTGCAGTGGTGGCCGCCGAGGCCTGGGCAGCTTTGTTCCGCTTTTTCGTGCTGAAAAGAAAGGGGGTGCTATGAAGCCGCGGGTACTCTTCTACCTGCCCGTGCTGGGCTACGGCGGGGTGGAGCGGGTGACGCAGTATCTGGCCCGAGGGCTGGCGGACCGCTACGACATCCTGATTACCGCCCAGGGCGCAGAGTCCCGGCACTTGCTGGAAGCCCGGCTACCCCCCAACGTAGCCCTGCTGCCCGCCCCCACCCGGCGCGCGGCCATGTCCCACCGAGCCATCCCGGCCCAGGCGGCCCGCCTGCTCGGGCTAATCCGGCGCCACCGTCCCCACTTGCTGCTCTCTGCCTGGCCCCGGGTGCACCTCACGGTGGGGCTGGCCTACCGCTTTCTGCCCCAAGCCCAGCGCCCCCGCTGGGTGCTCACCGAGCACAACGAGATCGGGGGCTATCTGGGGCAAGGCTGGCGGGCGACGCTCAAGCGCCGCCTCCTGGCAAGCCTGGTGCGAGGAGCCGATGCCTATGTGGCGGTTTCCCGAGAGGTAGCGCGGCTCTCCGAGGGCGTATACCCCGGGGCGCGCTTCCAGGTCATCTACAACCCGGCCATCTCCCCGGAGCTAGAACGAAAGGCCCAAGAGCCCGTGGACCACCCCTGGTTCAGGGCAAACCCGGTGGTGCTCTCAGTAGGCCGGATGGAGGCCATGAAGGACTTCCCCACCCTGCTGCGGGCCTTTGCCCGGGTGCTAGAGCAAAAGCCCGAGGCCCGGCTGGTCATCCTGGGGGACGGCCCGCTGCGGCCTGAACTGGAGGCGCTGGCCCGCGCGCTGGGCATCGCGGAGAAGGTCTGGATGCCCGGGCTGGAGCCCAACCCCTACAAGTACATGGCCCGGGCCGCGGTCTTTACCCTGTCCTCGGCCTACGGCGAGGCCTCACCCTTGGTGCTGAGCGAAGCCATGTACCTGGGCCGGCCGGTGGTGCTCACCCGCTTCGCCACCGCCCCGGAGTTCGTGGAATCGGGCCAGGACGGGCTTCTGGTCGAGTTGGGCAACCCCCAGGCCCTAGCAGAGGGGCTTCTCAGGGTGCTGCAAAACCCCAGCCTGGGAGAGATGTGGGGCCAGCGGGCCAGGGCCAAGGCCCTGGCCCGCTTCGCGGTGGAAGCGGCGGTGGAGCGCTACGCTGCCCTCTTTGCCGAGGTGCTGGGAATGAGAGTATGAAGGAGCGATTCGCCATCTACCTTCCAGCCCTGCTCGGAGGCGGGGCCGAGCGGTCCATGCTGAATCTGGCCATCGGCCTAGCGCAGCAAAACCTGGCGGTGGACCTGGTGCTGGCCCAGGCCACCGGGCCCTACCTCGAGCGGGTCCCCCCCACGGTGCGGCTGGTGGACCTCGGGGCAGGCCGGGTGCTGGCCAGCCTGCCCCACCTGGTGCGCTACCTGCGCCAGGAGAAGCCCACCGGCCTGGTCTCGGCCCTCGACCACGCCAACGTGGTGGCCCTCTGGGCCCGCCGTCTCGCTGGGGTAAAGACCCGGGTGGTGGTCTGCCTGCAGAACACCCCCAGCCAGGACACCCGGCATGCCCCCTCCCTTCGGGGCCGGCTGCTGCCGCTGGCCATGCGGCTCTTCTACCCCTGGGCCGAGGGCATTGTGGGGGTCTCCCAGGGGGTGGTGGACGACTTTGCGCGCCTGAGCGGCATCCGCCGGGCACAGGTCATCCACAACCCGGTGGTCACCCCAGAGCTCTTTCAAAGGGCCGAGGAGCCCCTGGACCACCCCTGGTTCCAGCCCGGCGAACCCCCGGTGCTGCTCGGGGTAGGCCGGCTCACCCGGCAGAAGAACTTTCCCAACCTTGTGCGGGCCTTCGCCGAGGTACACCAGCGCCGGCCGGCGCGGCTTCTGATCCTGGGTGAGGGGGAGGAGCGGGCCGCGCTGGAGGGGCTGGTTCGCTCGCTGGGGCTGGAGGGGGCGGTGGCCCTGCCGGGGTTCGTGCAGAACCCCTACCCCTACATGAAGCGGGCTGCGGTCTTCGTGCTCTCCTCGGACTGGGAGGGTTTGCCCACCGTGCTTATCGAGGCTTTGGCGCTGGGCACCCCGGTGGTGGCAACCGATTGCCCCAGCGGGCCCCGGGAGATTCTGCAGAATGGACGTTTTGGCCGCCTCGTGCCTGTGGGCGACGCCCAGGCATTGGCCGGGGCCCTCGAGGCCACCTTGCTCGAGCCCCGGCCCAGCATACCGGAGGAGGCCTACCGTCCTTACACCCAGGCCGAGGTGGTGGCCCAGTATCTGCGGCTCCTGAGAGGAGGCTAGGATGGCGCGGCTGGCTTATTCGGTCCTCTGGCTCTACGTATTTACCCTACCCTGGGAGAACGTCCTTCTCATACCAGGCCTCGGCACCCTGAGCCGCTACGTGGGCATCCTGGCGGCCCTGGCCACCCTGGCCTATGTCCTCACCTCCGGCCGGGTGCGGCTGCACTGGGTGCACCTGGTGGCGCTCGGCTTCGTGCTCCTTTCGGTGCTGAGCTACTTCTGGAGCATCGCCCCCCAGGACACCCTGGAGCGCATCCTGCAGTACGGCCTTCTGTGGATGTTCTTCTGGGCGATTTTCGTGGTGCTGGAGGCCGAGGGGCCCATCCGGAGAATCATGAGCGCCTACGTCCTCGGGGCCTACGTGGCTGCAGGCAACACCGTCTACAACTTCCTTAGCGGCAGCGAGGTGGTCTACCAGCGCTACGCCGCGGCCAACTTCGATCCCGGCGACCTCTCCTTCGTACTCTCTATAGGCATCCCTCTGGCCTGGTACCTGGCCTTGCGGGAGACGGGCGGCTGGACCTGGCTCTACCGAGTCTACCCCCTGGTCGCCCTGGGGGTGGTCTTCCTGACCGCAGCCCGGGCCGGCCTGCTGGGGGTGGCGGTGGGGCTCTTGTTCGTGGTGCTCACCCTGCCGCGGGCCACCTGGCAGCTCAAGACCCTAACCGGGGCGCTGGCCGCCCTGGCCCTAGCCCTGATCCCCACCCTGATACCCCCAGAAAGCTTCTCCCGTCTGGCCACTCTCCTCGACGAGGTGAGCAGCGGCACCCTCAACGACCGCACCAACATCTGGCTGGCCGGCTGGCAGGTCTTCGGCGAGCACCCCCTCCTGGGCACCGGGGCCGGCACCTTTGGGGCCAGTTTGGAGGGCCACCCCTGGTTCCGCCAGTGGGTTGCGCCCCACAACCTGTTCGTAGCCATCGGCGCCGAGATGGGGGTGGTGGGGCTTTTGCTGCTGGTGGGGCTTTTGGGAGGGGTGGCCGCCCGCCTGCCCTCCCTGCCCCCTTTAGAGCGGCTTTTGTGGGCCTCTGTCTTCCTGATCCTGATGCTGGCCTGCATGGCCCAGAACTGGGAGTGGCGCAAACAGACCTGGTTCGTCCTGGGCATGATCCTGGCCCACTGGGCCGCCCTGTCCCAAGGCCAGGTCCGACCGGAAAGGAGGCCCCTGTGAAGCGCCTTTTGCTCCTCATCACCTCGCTTTCCTACGGCGGGGCCGAGTCGCAGCTTGTGGCCCTGGCCCGGGGCCTGGCCCAGCTCGGCTGGAGGGTGCGGGTGGTCTGCATGACCCCCCTGGGACCCCTGGCCCAGCCCCTCGAGGCGGCTGGAATCCCGGTGGACTCACTCGGCATGCGCCCTGGCCGACCCAGCCTGCGGGGGTTCGTGCGCATGGTCCGGCTGGTGCGGGCCTTCCGCCCCCAGGTGCTCCACGCCCACATGGTGCACGCCAACCTGCTGGCCCGCCTGGTTCGCCCCTTCGCCCCGGTTCCGCTCGTCCTCTGCACCGCCCACAACCTCATCGAGGGGGGGCGGGTACGGGAGTGGGCCTACCGGCTGACCGATTTCCTCTGCGACCTTACCACCCAGGTGAGCGAGGCCGGGCTCAGGCGCTACCTCGAGGTGGGGGCCATCCCGCCAGGGCGGGGGCTTTATCTGCCCAACGGGGTGGATACCGCCCGCTTCGCCCCCGACCCCCAGGCCCGCGCCGAGTTGCGCCGGGATATGGGCCTCGGGGAGGAGTTTGTCTGGCTGGCCGTGGGCCGCTTCGCCCCGGCCAAGGACTACCCCAACCTGCTCCGGGCTTTTGCCCTGCTGGCCCCCAGACATCCCCAGGCCCAGCTTTGGCTGGTGGGCCAGGGGCCGCTGCGGGAGAGCACGCGGAAGCTGGCCGAGGAGCTGGGGCTTGGCGCCCAGGTGCGCTTCCTGGGGGCCCGCGGGGACATCCCCCGCCTCATGAACGCGGCCGACGCCTACGTGATGTCCTCGGCCTGGGAAGGTATGCCCATGGTGCTTTTGGAAGCTGCCTCGGTGGGCCTGCCCATCGTCGCCACCGATGTGGGGGGCAACCGCGAGGTGGTAGAGGAGGGAAGAAACGGCTTTTTGGTGCCCCCCGGCGACAGCGCCCGGCTGGCTGCGGCCATGGAGGACCTGATGCAAAAGGATGAGCTCGAGCGCCGCCAGATGGGCCAGGCGGGCCGCCAGCGGGTGCGGGAACACTACGACCTGCAACGCATCATCCAACGCTGGGAGGAGCTTTACCTCCAGCTGCTCGCAGCCAAGGGCCTGCAAGCCCTAGGAGAAAGCTAATGCCCAAGCTGCTCATCGTTGCCACCACCGCGCTTTTTTTCACCGAGTTTCTCCTGCCCTACGCCACCCACTTCCGCCGGCAGGGCTGGCGGGTGGACGGGGCGGCAGCCGATGCCCCGGGGTGCGAGGCCTGCCGGGCCGCCTTCGACCACCTCTTCCACCTCCCCATGTCCCGCAACCCCCTTGACCCCCGCAACCTACCCCTGGGCATGCGCACCCTGCGCGGCATCGTCGAGCGGGAAGGCTACCAGATCGTGCATGTGCACACCCCCATTGCAGCTTTCGTCGCCCGGCTGGCCCTGCGGAGCTGGCGGGCGCGGGGCCAAGGGCGACTCATCTACACCGCCCACGGCTTCCACTTCCACCCTCACGGCCACCCGGTCAAGAACGCACTTTTCTACGGGCTGGAACGGGTGGCCGCTCCCTACACCGACTACCTGGTGGTGATGAACGAGACCGACCGCAAAGCGGCCGAGCGGCTGGTGGGCCCTTCCCGGACGGTCTACATGCCGGGGATTGGGGTGGACCTGGAGTTCTACTCCAGCCGCCAGGCCCCCCCCGAAGCGGTGGCGGCGCTGCGCCGCTCGTTGGGGCTCGGGCCCGGGACCCCCTACTTCCTGATGATTGCCGAGTTCATACCGCGCAAGCGCCACCGCGACGCCCTCCAGGCCTTCGCCCTCCTGGGCGATACCCAGGCCCACCTGCTCCTGGCCGGCCAGGGGGTGCTGATGGAAGAGATGAAAGCCCTGGCGGCCCGCCTGGGCATTGCCCAGCGGGTGCACTTCCTGGGCTACCGCCGGGATATCCCTGCCCTGATCCAGGGGGCCCTTGCCACCCTGCTGCCCTCGGAACAGGAGGGCCTGCCGCGGGCCATCATGGAGTCGTTCTGTTTGGGCGTACCGGCCATCGGGGCTGATGTGCGGGGCATCCGCGAGCTGCTGCAGGATGGGGCCGGCCTTTTGCACCCGGTGGGGGATGTAAGGGCCTTGGCCCAGGCCATGCGCTGGGTACTGGAAAACCCCGAGGCCAGCCGGGCCATGGGCCGACTGGGGCAGGAGCGGGTCAAGGCCTACGACCTGCGCAACCTGCTGCGGCTGCACGAGGAGCTTTACGCCAAGGCTTTGGAGAAGAGATGAGCTATGGAATGGCACGTTTTACCCTTTCTCACCTCGGTCCTTCTGGTGGGTCTTTCCATCCCCCTGGCCAGGGTCCTGGGCGTCGTGGACCGGCCCGGGGCCATCAAAATCCACACCTCGCCCAAGCCGCGCTTCGGCGGGGTGGGGATTGTGGGGGCGGTGGTGGTCTGGGGGGTTTACACCGGTAGCCTCTCGGGCTGGGCCCTGCTGGGCCTCCTGATCATCACGGCCGTGGGGGCTTTAGACGACCGCTTCGGGCTCTCCCCCAGGCTGCGCCTGGGGGCAGAGCTGGTGGCGGGTCTGGCTCTGGGGCTTCACTTCGAGGAGACCCTGGGCGGGCTGGGCCTGCTCCTGGGCTTGGGGCTGGTGCCGCTGATGGCCAATGCAATCAACCTGATTGACGGCATGAACGGCCTGGCCTCGGGCAGCGCCCTGATCTCGGCCCTGGGGCTGGGCCTGCTTTTGGGAGCGCCGCTGGCCTGGGTTCTCGCAGCCAGCCTGCTGGGTTTCCTGGTCTGGAACTACCCCCGGGCCCTGACCTTCATGGGAGATAGCGGCAGCCTTCCCATCGGCTATCTGCTGGCCTTGCTCTGGATGCAGGCCGCCGGCCTGGGCCCCCAAAGCTTCCTAGCCGCCGGCGTGATGCTGGCCTTCCCCCTCTACGACACCCTGGCCGGCATCATCCGCCGCTGGCGCCGGGGCCGGCCCATCTTCGACGGGGATCGGGACCACACCTACGACCGCCTCGACCAGCTCTACCTCAAAAACCCCGCCCTGACCGTCCTGGTGGTCTGGCTGGTCACGGCTCTTCTGGTAGCGGTGGGGCTCCTCATAGGCCAGGGGGCCTTGCTGCCGGGGCTTCTGGGGATGTTCTCCTTGGGTCTGCTGCTTTTCTGGGGAGCCTATCGGCTGGGCTCACTCTAGGGGCATAGAATGGGGCAGCGTGGAGGTTTACCTCGGCACCGGCGGGTATGCCCAGGAAGACTGGGTGGGGCTGCTTTACCCCCCTGAGGCCAAAAAGGAAACCTGGCTTTCCATCTACGCCCGCCACTTCAACGCGGTCGAGCTCAACGCCTCCTTCTACCACATTCCCGGAACCAAGGCCTTTGCCGGGATGCTCAGGCGGAGCGAGGGGCGAGTGCGTTTTGCCATCAAGCTTCACCAAAGCATGACCCACACCCAAAGCGCCACCGACGAGGACTACCAGCGGCTTTTCGAGTCGGTAGCCCCGCTGCGGGAGGCCGGGGTCTTGGGGCCCTTTTTGGCTCAGTTTCCCCAGCGCTTCCACCGCACCCCCGAGAACCGACGCTACCTTGCCGCTCTGGCCGCGCGCTTCGCCGACCGGCGCCTGGCCCCTGGGGGCCTGGCGGTGGAGTTCCGTCACGCTTCCTGGGACCTCGAGGCGGTGCGGGCGGGCTTTCGCCAGGCCGGCCTGATCTGGGTCAGCCCCGACTACCCTCCCCTGCCCGGCCTGCCCAGAAGCCGGCTGCACGTCACTGCCGACACCGCATACATCCGCCTTTCCGGGCGCAACCGGGAAAAGTGGTACGAGGGCAAGGACCAGGCCGAGCGGCACGACTACCGCTACCACGAGGAGGAGCTGCGCTTTTGGGTGGCCGAGCTCCAGGCCGCCCTCGAGCACACCTCTCTGGCCCAGGTCTGGTTCATCTTCAACAACACCACCAAAGGCCACGCCCTGGCCAACCTGGAGGAACTGCGCCGGCTTTTAGCCGAGGCAGGATTCTAACTTCCCATGTCCTGAACAGGTTGTTTGCGCTTGACCCCCGGGGCCGTTTGGTGCAACCTGAGGTATGGCGAGAGCCATGCGCAAAGAAGTCTGGGAGGATGTGGAGGTGAACCTTGAGCTTTCGCTCGAGTTCGACCCCGACGAGTTCCTGCGCCGCTACCCCGGGCTTTCGCTGGTGCTGGCCGAGCTCCTTATCGGCCCACCCCGCCGCTGGCGCGACCCGGCCGAGCTCCTGCCCTTCGGGGGGTGCAAAAGCCTGGAGGCCCGGCTGCCGCGGCTGCGCTTCAGCCCCTTGGAGACCCGGTCGCTGGCCCTGGCCCTGGACCGGCTCTTCACCGCTATAGAGTTCAGCATCGTGGGGCATAAGGTGCTGGCGGTGCCCCCGCCCAGCCGCACAGTCGAGCTGCCCGAAGGCTGGCGGGCCCGCAGCGGGGTCTGGCTCTGCCACCAGCCCCTGCTGGGCTAAGCCCTTCGGAGGATAGGCCGCCCGGCGCCCTTGGCCTAGGCTGTAGGGGCAGCCTGGGGCTGCTTTTTATGCCGCAACGCATCCTGCTGGTCTACACCAAAGCCGGGGGCGGGCACTACGCCATGGCCCAGACCCTCCACCGCCTCCTGACCCAGCTCGAGCCCGAGGCCGAGGTGCGCCTTTTCAACTTTTTCGATGTGGGGCCGCGCTGGATTGCCCAGGCCATCCAGGATGGCTACAACTTTGCCGTCAACAAGCAGCGCTGGCTTTTCACCGTCTTCCAGGCCTTCTACCAGACCCGCCCAGCCATCCAGACCTTCGCCCGGGTGCTGGGCATGCGCCTGGCCCCTGCCATCAACGCGTACCTGGAGGAGTTCCGCCCCGACAAAATCATCTACTGCTACCCGGTCAACCACGGCTTCCGCCGGCTGCCCTACGTGCGGCGACACCAGCCCAAGACCCTGACCGTGGTCACCGACATCTTCAGCCCCCACCTCTACTGGTTCGTGGACACCAAGGACCACTACGTGGTGGCCAGCCCCGAGGCCTACAGCATCGCCCGGCGCCACCGGATTCCCCCGGAAAACCTGCACTACTTCCAGACCCTCATCGACCCCAAGTTCAACCAACCCCTCCCCCCCGCTGAGGCCGAGCGGCTGCGCCAGCTCTGGGGCCTGCACCAGCCCTATACCGTTTTGGTGACAGGAGGCGGAGCAGGCCTGAAAATCAGTTTCCGCCTGGTAAAGGAACTGGTGGGCCTGGAGGGAATCAACGTGGTGGTGGTCTGCGGCTACAACCAAAGGCTCTACCAGCAGCTCACCGCCTTCAAGGAAAAGCACCGGCTAGAGAACCTGGTGGTTTTCGGCTTCACCCAGCAGATGTACGAGCTGATCAACCTGGCCAACGTGGTGGTCTCCAAGGCCGGGCCAGCCACCATCGCCGAGGTGCTCTCGCTGCACAAAGACCTGATCATCTGCGACTACGTGTGGCCCCAGGAGCACGGCAATGTGGAGCTGGTCCGCCACGAAAAGCTGGGCTACTACATCCGCCACCCCAAAAAAATCGCCGCCAAAATTCAGGAGCTGAAAACCCGCCCCCCCGAGCGCAAAACCCTCCAGCTCAAGAACGAGATAGAACGGCTGGCGGAGTTCATCCTACAGCTTTAGGGCTGGGCCAGAATCTGGTCAATCTCGGCCAGCGCCTCCGGGGGCAGGTCAACCCCCGCAGCCTCCAGGCTCTCCTTTAGCTGCTCGGGCTGGGTAGCCCCGGTGATGGCGCTGGTCACCCCCTTTTGCCGCAGAACCCAGGCCAGCGCAAGCTGGGTCCGGGTCAGGCCCAGCGAATCGGCCACCCGTTTGAGCTTCTTCACCCTCTCGACGTTCGCCTCGGTCAAGAAGCGCTCGCCAAACTGGGGGTAGCGCTCGAAGCGGCTATCCTTGGGAATGCCCTCGTCGTAGCGCCCGGTCAGCATCCCCATGGCCAGGGGGCTCCAGACCACCACGCCCAGACCAAAACGCTCGGTCTCGGGCAGAATTTCCCGCTCCACCCGCTCGCGGTAGAGCATGGAGTACTGCGGCTGCTCCACCGCTGGGGGGTGTAGGCCGTTGGCCCGGGCAAACTGCACCGCCTCCACGATGCGGGCCGCCGGCCACTCGGAGGTGCCCCAGTAGAGCACCAGCCCCCGGTCCACCAGGTTGCTCATGGTGGTTACGATCTCCTCCATGGGCACCTCGGGGTCGTAGCGGTGGCAGAAGTAGAGGTCCAGGTAATCGGTGCCCATGCGCTTCAAGCTGCGCTCCAGGCTTTCCCGCACGTGCTTGCGCGAGAGACCCCGCCCGTTGGCGTCCTCGCTGGTGGGCCAGAAGACCTTGCTCGAAAGAACCAGCTCGTGGCGGGGGAACTGCTCCAGGAGGGCCTTGGTCATCAACTCCTCGGCCAGCCCCTTGGCGTAGACGTCGGCGTTGTCAAAGAAGTTGATCCCCCCTTCGTAGGCGATGCGGGTTATCTCCTTGATGCGCTCCAGGTCCTTGACCGCATCCCCATAGGTCACCCAAGCGCCCAAGGAGATCTCCGATACCCTAAGGCCCCACTGGCCCAGCTTGCGATAACGCATCGGCATACATTTCCTCCGCCCGCCATCTTATTGGCTGGGGCTGGGCGCAATGTGGCCTTGCTCCCTTAGGACTCCTTGGCCAACCCAAGCTCAATGACCGCTGCTGGCGCGGTGAAACCCGCCGCCCTGTGCGAGCCATCGCAAAGGGGCTTGTTGTTTGAGTGTCCGCAGCGGCAAAGGGAGATGCGGGGCCTCTCGATGATTTGCTCCTGATCCCCTATGCGCAAAACCACCCGACCGCCGGTCTCGATGCCAATAGAGCCGTTCTCCCGGAACTCGATCCTCATGGCTCGAGTCTACCCGAAAGCCCGGCCCCCTTTGACCTCCGCTCGCCGGCACCCGAGAATAAGCGGGATGTACACCACCCACCTGGCCTACGTGCACCTGCGGGTGCGGCACCTCGAGGCCTCGGTCACCTTCTACACCCGCTTCCTGGACCTCCAGGTGGCCGAGCGCTTCGGCCAGACCGCCCTGCTCGTCTCCTCGCAAAACCAGGCCCCCTTCGAGCTAGCCCTGAGCCAGGGGGAACCCCTGGGCCCCTTGGCGCTGGGATTTGCCGTGCCGAACGAGGAGGAATTCCAGGCCGCCCTGGCCTTCGTGAAGCTGGAGGGGGTGCCCTTCCACCTGGAGGACCGGGGCATCGGCCACGTCCTCCTGCTCCAGGACCCCGACGGCAACCGCGTCGAGCTGTTCCTCGACCGGCGGCCTGCGGGGGGAAGGGCCTTCTGGCGGGGCCAAAGCCGGAGCCTGGGGTAAGCTATACAGGAGGTACCATGCGGGGCTTGCGTTTCCTGGGCTGGTTGGCGCTGGGGCTGGTGGGGCTGGCCCTGCTGGGCGGGGTAGGTGGGTATCTCTGGCTGCGGGGTGCCACCCTACCCCAGCACAGCGGCCGGCTGGCCCTGAGGGGCCTTTTGGCGCCGGTGGAGCTCTACCGCACCCCTGAGGGGGTGCTCCACATCAAGGCTGAGACCGATCCCGACGTCTTCTTCGCCCTGGGGGTGGCCCACGCCCAGGACCGGCTTTGGCAGATGGAGTTTCAGCGGCGCATTGGGGCGGGCCGGCTTTCCGAGGTGCTGGGGCGGTCTACCCTGGACCAGGACCGCTTCCTGCGCACCTGGGGGTTCTACCGGGCGGCGGAGGAGGCCTACAAGAACCTCTCGCCCGAGGGCAAGGCGGTGGTGGACGCCTACGTGGCCGGGGTCAACGCCTACCTGGCCACCAACCCCCCCCTACCGCTCGAGTTCCGCCTCCTGGGCTTCCGCCCCGAACCCTGGAAGCCTGCCGACGTGCTGGTCTGGGCCAAGATGATGTCCTACGACCTCTCGGGCAACTGGCGCAGCGAGCTGATGCGGCTGCAGTGGGCCGCTCGAGGCATCTCCCCTGAGCGCATGGCCGAGCTCAAACCCCCCTACCCCGAGGACGCCCCCACTGTGCTGCAAAGCGAGGACCTGCGGCAACCCCCACCCCCCAGGCCCGACCAGGACGCGGCCCGCCGCCTCCTTTCCCTGGCCGACCAACTGCCCAGGGCCTTCCAGCGGCCTGGGGCCCTCTGGGCCTCCAACAACTGGGTCATCGGCCCGGCCAGAAGCGCCAGCGGTAAGCCCCTTCTGGCCAACGACCCCCACCTGGGGCTTGGGGCACCCTCCATCTGGTACCTGGTGCACATGGAGGCCCCCAACTACAAGGCCATCGGCAGCAGCTTCCCCGGGCTCCCAGCGGTGGTCATCGGCCGCAACGAGCGCATCGGCTGGGGGGTGACCACGGTGGGGGCCGACGTGCAGGACCTCTACATCCTGGAAGAGGCCCCAGGCGGCTACCGCTACCAGGGCCGCATAGAGCCCTGGCGCATCCGCACCGAGGTAATCCGGGTCAAGGGGGAGGCCGATGTGGTCCTCAGGGTGCGGGAAAGCCGCTACGGCCCGGTGATCAACGACGTGGTGGACAGCCCGGGGGCCCGGCCCCTAGCCTTGCGCTGGACCAGCCTGGACCCCACCGACCGCACCCTGGAGGCCTTTTTGGGCATCGCCCGGGCCAAAAACTGGGAGGAGTTCAAGGCTGCCCTGGCGCCCTACAACGCCCCCAGCCAAAACTTTGTCTACGCCGATGTGGATGGAAACATAGGTTACATCGCCCCCGGCCGCTTCCCCATCCGCCGCCCAGGGCACACGGGCCTGGTGCCCGTGCCGGGCGATGGCAACTGGGACTGGCAGGGCTATCTGCCGCCTTCCGCGTGGCCCCAGGTGCTCAACCCCAAGGAGGGTTTTATCGCCACCGCCAACAACAAGGTCACCCCACCAGACTACCCCCACACCCTCTCGCTGGAGTGGGAGGAACCCTACCGGGCCCTGCGCATCCGGGAGCTTATCCTGGGCAAGGAAAAGCTCACCCTGGAGGACATGGTGGCGATGCAGCAGGACCTGCAAAGCCTCATATACCGCGAGTTCAGGCCCGCTCTGGAGGCCCTCACCCCTCTTTCAGAGAACGCCCGGCGCTGGCGGGAGCGGCTGCTGGCCTGGGATGGGGTGATGCGGGCCGAGCAGGCCGAGCCCACGGTATTCCAGGCCTGGTACACCGAACTCTCACGCCTACCCGCCCGCGAGGTGGGCCAGGCCTTCTGGGATGAGCCCCGCTACCTGCTCAAAGCGCTGCGCCAGGGCGACCCGGCCTGCCAGACCCAGGACACCCAGACCTGCCTCGAGTACGCTGCCCTCGCCCTGGACAAAGCCCTCGACCGCCTGGGGGGGAACCCCCCGCGCTGGGGAGAGGTGCACCAGGCTACTTTCCCCCATGCGCTGCTGACCCATATCCCTCTCCTAAGGCGCTTTTCCGACCGGGCCATTGCCCACGGAGGGGACCACTACACCCTCAACCGGGCCTCCTACGACCCGGAAACCTTCCGCATGACCCAGGGCAGCAGCTACCGCCAGATCCTGGACTTCGCCGACCTCGAGCGCTCGCTCTTCATCCACCCTATGGGCCAGTCTGGGGCCCTGCTTTCCCCACAGTACGGCAACCTCCTGAAGAGGTGGGCCTCCGGGGGCTACCTGCCCATGCGGATGAACGAGAACCGCCTGGCTACTCGGCTGGTCTTGGAGCCAGCTCCCTAGCCAGGTCAAGCCCGTTGTAGCGCTGCTGGGCGGCCTCGAGGCCCTCGGTGGCCCAGACCCGGACCGCCTCGGCCGCCACCCCCACCACCCGCTCCACCAGCGGCAGCAGCTCGGGGGAAAAGCCCGAGAGCACCCATTCCGCTCCTGCTTCCGGGCTGGGCGGCTTGCCGATGCCGATGCGCAGCCGGTGGAAGTCCTGGCTGCCTAAGTGAGCGGCAATGGAGGCCAGACCGTAGTTCCCTGCGCTGCTTCCCCCTGCCTTAAAGCGCAGCCGCCCTGGGGGCAGGTCGAGCTCGTCGTGCACCACCAAAATGCGCTCGAGGGGCACCCTGTAGAAGCGGGCCAGGGGGGCCACCACCTCCCCGCTGGCGTTGTAGTAGGTGGTGGGCTTGACCAGAAGCCCCCGCACCTCCTCCCCTGTCAAACCGGCAAAGGCCACCTCGGCCAAAAGCGCCTTTCCTTTGGGGCGGAACCCAGCGGAAAGCCGGTCCAGCACCCAAAAGCCCACGTTGTGCTTGGTGCGAGCATACTGAGGACCCGGGTTGCCCTGTCCGACCACCAGGAACATCGGAAAAAAAGGCCGAACGCCAGGCCCGCTGGCCGCCCAGAAAGGCTACTTTTCCTCCTCGCTCTTGCCCTTCTTGATGACCTCCACCTCGGTGGGGGCCGCAGCCGCCTCGGCGGCCAGCTTCTCGGCATCCTCGGGCGGCACGATGGCCACAATGGTGTCGCTCGGGTTCATGGCCAGCTTCACCCCTGGGGGCAAGACCAGCTCGCTTGCGTGAATGCTGTCGCCAATGCGCAAAGCGCTTACGTCCACTTCGATGAATTCAGGGATAGACTTGGGCGAGACCCGGACCTGGACGTCGCTGTGCACGAGCTGGAGCACCCCCCCTTCGCGCACCCCCTGGGCCGTGCCCACCACCCTGACCGGCACCCACATCTGCACCGGCTCATCGGAGAGGGCGTAGAAATCCACGTGCTCGGGCCGGCGGCGGCGCTTGTCCAGGTTGACCTGGCGCACCAGGGTGTCGACCGTCTTACCTCCCTCGAACTCGAGGGTAATCACGTGGTGGATGCCCGCCGCGCGGAAGACCTTGTCGAACTCCCTCAGGTCCACCATTACCTTGTAGTTCTCCTGCCGGTTGTACACCACCCCCGGAAGCTTGCCCGCGTTGCGCAGGACCGCAGGGCGCTCACTCCCCCGGATCTGGGCCTTGATGCGGTATTCCATCGCCTTCCTCCAAAACACAAGCCTTCCAAGTTTAGCACAGGGGAGCTTCCCTTATAAACCCCCTAGCCGTGCAGCACCTTGGGCAGGCTCTGCCAGAGGATGAAAACCCCCATAACCACCAAAAAGCCAGCGAACCCCCGCCGCAGGGCCAGTTGGGGAATGGAGGCGGCCAGACGCCCCCCAAAAAGACTGCCCAGAATGCCCAGGGCCGAGAAAAGGAGCACCACCTCCCAGTTCACGCTGTAGCCCTGCTGGGGCAGCAGGTGCAGGTACTTGTAAAAACCGCTGGCCGACTTCATGGCAATGATGACCAGGCTGGTCCCCACCGCCAGGTGCATGGAAAGCCCGCCCAGCAGCACCAGGGCAGGGACAATCAAAAAGCCTCCACCCACCCCCACCAGCCCTGTCAGGGCCCCCACCACCAGGCCATCCAGGATGATCTTGGGGTAGGAGCGGGGCTTGGGCTTGGCCTCCAGCCGGGGGGGGCGAAACATCATATAGGCAGCCAGCAACATCACCACGGCAAAAAGCCCGAGCTGCCACACCCCTGGCACCCACTGGGAGAGGTAAGCCCCCAGGTAGGTCCCGGCCATCCCGGGCAGACCGAACCACACCACGTTGCGCCAGTCGATGAGCCCCTTGCGGGCATAGGGCACCGCCCCGGCCAGGGCGATGAGGCCCACGATGGCCAGCGACTCGGCAATCGCCAGCTTATCGGGCTCGCCCACCAGGTAGACCAGGATGGGCACCGTAAGGATGGAGCCCCCCGAGCCCAACATCCCTAGGGCGAGACCGATGAGTATGGCCCCTAGGAGGGCTAGGAGCATGGGGCCTCCTTGGGGCAGAGGGAGCGTTCGAGCGGGTAGCCCTGCGCGGCGTAGCCCTGGATACCCCCCACCAGCTTGCCCACCTCAAACCCCTCGTAGGCCAGGACCTCGGCGGCCAAACCCGCCCTGCTGCCGGTGGCGCAGATGGTCACGATGGGGCTTTTTAGCTGGTCCAGGTGGTCCAGCAGCTCCTCCAGCGGCAGGTTGCGCGAGCCCGGGACGCGGCCTTGGGCATACTCCTCCGGGGAGCGCACGTCCAGAAGAAGCGCCCCCCGCTTTCGCCAGAGGGAAAGCTCGTTTGGGAAGACGTCCTGCATCATTTCACCGGCAATCCCTGCCTTCTCCAGGCTTCTAGGCCTCCTGCCAGGTTGTAGACGCGAAAGCCCCTATCGGCCAGAAAACGAGCGGCCTGGGCGCTGCGGGCCCCGCTGCGGCACTGGCAGATGATCTCCTTGTCCCGGGGTAGCTTCTCCCATTCCTCGGCAAGGCGGTCGAGCGGAATGGACAAGGAGCCCGGTATCTTGGCCTCCTTTCGCTCCAACGGGGTGCGCACATCCAGAATCAAAGCCCCTGCCTTCGCCTTTTCGTAGGCCTCTAGAGGGTCCAGGCGGCCCACCGGGGCCCTTCCTGCCAGCAAGCCTTTGAGCCAGGCAATCAACGCTCCACCTCAAAGCCCGCCGCCATCCAGCCGTAGGTGCCGCCCTCGAGGTTCCCCACCAGGGAGCCGTCGAAGCCCTGGCCTACCAGGTAGGCCGAGGCCTGGGAGGAGCGGTTGCCCGAGGCGCAGACCAGCAGCAGCCTGCGGTCCTTGGGCAGCCGACCAGCCTCAGCCACAAAGCGGCTCAGAGGAATGTTCACCGCCCCCGGAAGGTGGCCCATGGCGTACTCGTAGGGCTCACGCACGTCCACCACGTAAGCACCCTCCCTAATCCACTGCTGGGCTTCGTGGGGGGTTAGTTCGGTAAAGGGGGTCTCCTGATAGGTGGCCTCCTGGGGGGCGGTATCGAGCGGCAGACCCGCCTGGTACCAGGCCATGATGCCCCCTTCGAGGTTGAGAAGGTTGCTGTAGCCCTTGGCCGCAAGCCAGCCCGCGGCCTGGGCGCTGCGGTTGCCACCGCGGCAGTAGAGCACCACCGGCTTGTCTTTGGGAATCTCGCCATGGCGCTGGGCCAGCTCCGATAGGGGGATGAGCTTGGCCCCCTCGATGCGCGCCTGGGCATACTCCTCCGGCTCGCGCACATCCACGAAAAGGACGTTCTCCTCTTGCAGTTTGCGGGCTTCCTCAGGGCTGATATCGCGGTACGGTACAGCGAGCATAGTCTCTCCTATACGGGGCTGGCACAGGGCAGACCGGCTTCACGCCAGGCCTTGAGGCCGCCCTCGAGCTGCCAGACCTTTTTGTGGCCCAGGTTTTGCAGCGTCTTCAGCGCCTCCTGCGAGCGGTTGCCGCTGCGGCAGTAAAGCAGCACCGGCCGCTCGCGCTCGAGGTACAAAGGCGCCAGCCGCTCCAGCTTGGAAAGGGGCAGCCGAAGCGCTCCGGGCAGCACGCCCTCCGCCCACTCGTGGGGCTCACGCACATCCACCACTTGATAGCGTTCCAGAGTCTGGTAGGCTTCCTTGACGTTCAGGTTCATAGTCCTCCTTCCGTCGGAAAACCCCTGGCCCGGGGCCAGGGGAGCTCAACCTTTCGGACTAGGCCCCCACCAGGGTCCGGGCCGGACCCTTCTCCACCGGGAAGCCCTCCTGCTGCCAGGCCCGGATTCCCCCAGTCAGGTTGATGAGGTTGGTGAAGCCTGCTGCCAAAAGCGCGCTGATGGCAGTAGAGGAGCGGTCGCCCCCCAGGCAGTGCACCACCACCGGCTTGTCCTTGGGGATCTGGTTCAGGTTGCGCATGACCCGACCTGCGTGGAGGTTCAGGGCCCCAGGGATGTGGCCAGCCTGGTACTCATCGGCCCCCCGCACGTCCAGCACCACTACCTCACCCCGCTCCCAGCGGGCCTTGGCTTCGGCCGCGGTAATCTGGGGCACGGTCTCGAGCTCGCCCTTGGCGTAGCCCTCGAGGCCCGGAATGAAGCCCACCACCCGGTCAAGCCCGATGCGGATGAGCTGCTTGACCAACTCCTCCACCCGCTCGGGGCTGGCCAGCAGGACAAGGTCGCGGTCGTAGGGCAGGAGCCATCCGGCCCAGGTGGAGAAATTCTTGCCGGCCGGAATGTTGATGGCACCCTTGAGGTGCCCCCCGGCGAAGGAGAGCTTGTCGCGGGTGTCCACCAGCAGGGCCCCTTCGGCCTGCTTTTGCCAGAAGGCCTCGGGGCTGAGCTGCGCAGGGCGGGGTAGGCTGCCCAGGATGGGCATCCCGTCGCGGTTCATCCGCTTCATCTGGGCGAAGTAGTAGGGTGCCTCGGGCTGGCCCGACAGCAGGGCCTTCACAAAGCCCTCCTCATCGTCTTTGCGCAGGTAGTCGGCCCACCAGGCAAAGCGCCGCTCGTAGCCTACGGTGGTGCTGGCCACCGCCCCCAGGCCCTTGCCGCAGGCGCTGCCGGCCCCGTGGCCGGGCCAGACCTGTATGTAGTCGGGCAGGGTGAGGAATTTTTCCTTCAGGCTCCTATACATCTGCCGCGCCCCGAGTTCGGCGGTTCCCTTGATACCCGCGGCCTCTTCTAGCAGGTCGGGCCGGCCCACATCCCCTACGAACACGAAGTCGCCGGTGAGGAAGTAGCCGGGCTCGCTGGCCACGGCCCCATCCCGCACCAAAAAGCTCAGGTGCTCCGGGGTATGGCCGGGGGTGTGCACCGCGGTGAGGGTAATGTTCCCTACCTTGATCTCGTCGCCATCCTTTAGGAGCTGGTGGTCGTAGCCCTCCAGTCCCCTGTACTTCCAGTTTTCGTCGCCCTCATCGGAGAGGTAGAGCCTGGCCCCGGTGGCCTTGGCCAGCTCGCGGGCCCCAGAGAGATAGTCGGCGTGGATGTGGGTCTCGGTGACCGCCACAATCCTGAGGCCGTTCTTCCGCGCCTCCTCCAGGTAAACCTGGATGTCCCGCCGGGGGTCCACCACGATGGCCTCCCCCGTCGCCTGGCACCCGATCAGGTAGCTGCCCTGGGCCAGACCCTCCTCGTAGATGTGCTTGAAGAGCATGTGCAACCTCCTGGTCGTTAAGATATATCCCCTGGGGGTATTTTGTCAAATACCCCCAGGGGATATCAGGCCCGGCCCTTTAGCATCAGGTTCCAGTACATAAAGGGCAGGCCGTACTTCTTGAGGAGCCACATATCGTAGCGTTCCTTCTGGGTGTTGATGAGGGGCACGGTGGGGTGCCAGACGTTGTCGTAGAGGAACTCGGCCAAAAACATCTTGCCGTAGGCGGTGACCAGGGGGCAGGAGGTGTAGCCGTCGTACTTCTTTTCCGGCGACTTCCCCTTCATCACCGCAAGCAGGTTATCCACCAGCACCGGAGCCTGCTTGCGGATGGCCGCCCCAGTCTTGGAGGTGGGTAGGCTGCTGGCATCCCCCAGGCTGAAGACGTTGGGGAAGCGCACGTGTTGCAGGGTATGCTTGTCCACCTGCACCCAGCCCAAAGGGGTGGAGGGGTCAGCCAAGGGGCTCTGCTTGATGAAGTCAGGGGCACTCTGCGGGGGCACCACGTGCAAAAAGTCGTAGGGAATGCGCACCCGGGGCCTGGGGGCCTGGGGGTTGGCCTTGACCTCGGGGTGGTTGGGGGTGAATTCGAAGACCGCTTCCTTCTTCTCCCCATCCACCGCCACCAGCTCGTGGTGGAAACGGGTGTCGATGCCGTAGCGCGCCACCACCCGGTCCAGCACCGCCTTCACCTCGGGCACCCCGAAGATGGTGGTGCCCGCCGAGCCAAAGATGATCTGGGCATCCTTGGCAAAGCCCTTGCGGCGGGCGTAGTCGGCGGTCAGGTACATGATCTTCTGGGGTGCCCCCCCGCACTTGATGGGGGTGCTGGGCGCGGTGAAGAGGGCCACCCCTCCCTTGAACTGCTGCAGGAAGGCCCAGGTCTTGGGAACCAGGTCGTAGCGGTAGTTGCTGGCCACCCCGTTTTTCCCCAGGGTCTCCTCCAGCCCCTCCACCTTGTGCCAGTCAAGCTGAATGCCCGCTGCCACCACTAAAAACTCGTAGCCTACCTCCTTGCCCCCGCGGGTACGCACCACCTGCTGCGCGGGGTCAATCTCCTCGGCATAGTCGCGAATCCAGCGCACCCCCGGGGGGACATAGCGCTCCTCGGGCCGTACAGTGGCCTCCAGGCTGTAGGCCCCCGCCCCCACCAGCGTCCAGGCCGGCTGGTAGTAGTGCCTTTCCGAGGGCTCTATAATGGCAACGTCCTCTACCCCCCGCCGGCGGAGCTGGGCCGCCACGGTAAGGCCAGCCGTACCCCCACCCACGATCAGAACCCGATGCTGGAGACGCTCCTTGCTGCTGATCTGGAGACCTGTGGTCTTTTCTTCCCGTAGAATCATGGCTTTTTACCTCCTTTGGTCATGGTTATACCCAGGGTAGATATAACCTTCAGTATGAGCAAATGGCGATTTGTTATACTCGACATTACATGTTGGGTCTCTTCACATAACCATGCGCCTCAACCCTCGCTATTTGGTGGTCTTCTGCGTGGTGGCCGAGCTGCGCAGCCTAAGCCGGGCGGCCGAGGTGCTAAACCTGAGCCAGCCTGCGGTCAGCAAGACCCTAAAAGCTCTGGAAGACGCGGTGCGCCAGCCCCTCTACCAGCGCACCTCCCAGGGCATCGCTCTTACCGAGGCGGGCAAGGCCCTGCTCCCTTATGCCTGCGCGGTCAACCGCAGCCTGGCGCATGCCCTGCGCTTCATCGAGGAGAGGCGGCGACGGCGGGTGCTGCGGCTCGAGGTGGGCCTTTCCTGGAGCCTGATCCCCCGATACCAAAACACCCTGTTGGCGTGGGCCAGCAGCCCGGAAGCCCGCTGTGAGTTCCAATTGACCAACGGCACCACCTTAGAGCTTCTGGAGAAGGTCTACCAGCGCGACATCGCCCTGGCTTTGGTGCTGGGCGGCACCGACGACCTGCCCGAACCCCTGATGGCCCACCGCATAAGCAGCGATGAGATGGTGCTGCTGGTGGCCCCCGACCACCCCTGGGCCCAGCTAGGCGGGGTGGCGCTGGGGCAGCTCGAGGGCATGCCCATCCTGGTGCCCCAGCGCAATTCCCGGCTGCGCCTTCGGCTGGAGCAGTTCCTCGAGCGCTACGGGATTGTCCCCTCGCGCCTGGTGGAGTGCGGCAGCCTGTACGGGGTCAAGACCGCGGCTGCGGCCGGGCTGGGGGTGGGACTCTCGAGCCGCTCCTTTGCAGAACCCGAGGTATCGGCCGGGCTGCTGCGCGCCCTTTGGGTGGAGGACGCCGGTTTTACCCTAGGGGTGCACTGGATCTCCTACCCCGAGGCCTCCTTGGACCACGCCACCCGTGAGCAGCTAGGCCACCTGTGGCGCTACCTGAACCCCCCCTAGCTCACCAGCCGCAAACCTGTCGCAAGGCCTCATAGACCCCCACGCCCACCGCCACCGCCAGGTTGAGCGAGCGCCCGCCTGGGCCCGGCATGGGAATACGCACCGCGGGGAACTGCGCCAGCACCTCCGAGGGTAGCCCCCGGCTTTCCGGACCGAAAAGCAGGTAGTCGCCCGACCTGTAGCGCACCGCGGTGTAGGGGATGGAGGCCTTGCTGCTAAACGCCCAGACCCGGGCGGCTGGGGGGAGGCTGCCCAGGAAGGCGGGCCAGGAGTCGTGCAGGGTGCAGTGGGCCACCGCCCAGTAGTCGAGCCCGGCCCGCCGCAGCTCAGCGCTGCCCCAGCGAAAGCCCAAGGGGCGGACAAGGTGGAGTTCAGCCCCCACTGCCGCGCAGGTGCGCAGGATATTGCCGGTATTCTGCGGAATTTCAGGCTGGTAGAGCACCACCCGCAGCATCTCACTCCCGCGCGCGGTACTGGATGACCTCCACCTTCTCCATGGTGATGAGTCCCTCCCGCACCATCTGGTCTAGAGTGGGCAGAAAAGCCGCGATTTTCGCCTCGGTGTCTACAATCTCAACGCACACCGGCAGGTCTTCCGAAAGCTGAAGGATTTTGGCGCTGTGGATGCGGGAATGGGCCCCATACCCCATGAAGCCACGGAAGACGGTAGCCCCGGCCAGACCGGCCCGTTTGGCCTCGAGCACGATGGCCTCGTACAAGGGCCGCCCCTGCCACTTGTCCGACTCCCCCAAGAAAATCCGCACCAGCTTGGCTTCTCCTTCCAGCTTCATACCCACCTCCCAGCCCAGCGGTAGGCCAGCAGAACCAGAGCAAAACCGAGCACCACGCTGCCCACCACGTATAAGAACGCCTTACCCCACTCCCCCTGCTGCACCAGGGTCAGGGTCTCCCAGCTGAAGGTAGAAAAGGTGGTGTACCCCCCCAGCACCCCTACCGCCAGGAAAAGCCGCCACTCCGGGCTCAAAGCCCCCTCCAGGCTCAGGCGGAGGACAATACCGATGAGAAAACTCCCGCTGATGTTGATGAGGAAGGTGCTCCAGGGAAAGCCCGGCCCCATATGCCCCTGCACCCAGGCCCCCAGCCCGTACCGTAGCACGGCCCCGATGGCCCCCCCCAGCAAGACCAGCAGGTAGCGATCCACGCCGAACAGTATCCTGTCTAAAGAAGGCTTTAATCCAGACCCCAGCCTAATTTAAGGCCAGAACCCACATAAACTAAAAGAATGAGGCTTTTTTTCCTGGCGCTAGCCCTTCTGGCAGGCTGCGCTCCTCAAGGTGGGATCGGCGAGGAAAAGCGCCGGGCCTGGGGACTCCAGCCCGTCATAAGCGGCTTCGCCCCGGACCGGGGCGAGGGCGGTCGGTACCGGCTGCGCGAGCGGGTCTATTTCAGCTTCAGCCTGAGCCAGCCCGGCTACATAACCCTGGTTACCATGGACGCCGACGGCACCACGGTGGTGCTCGAGCAAAACCTGCCGCTTTCCGCCGGCCGGCACACCCTTCCTCTGGCCACCGACCGCACTGCCCAGGGTCAGGCGGCCTACCTGGTGGTGCCCCCCCTAGGGCCTTCCCGCTTCCGGCTTCTTTACACCGACTTGCCGGTGACCCGGCAGGACCTGTTCCGGGGCCGGCTGAGCCCGGAGGCCTTCGACCTGCACACCCGGGCCTATCTGGCCGAAGCCCGGGTGCGCGACGCAGCCGAGACCTGGATGGAGGCGGTGGCCCAGTGAAGTCCTGGCTCTGGCTACCCATGGGCCTCGCACTGGCGAGCTGCGGCCCCAGCGCGCCCCAAGGCCCCCTTCAGCTAAGGCCCAACGCGGTGGTGCTCTCGGCGGAGGAGGTGGACGCGGTCACCCCCACCGAGATGCGCGTCCAGACCGACAAGGAACTCTTTAGCGGACAGGTGGTGATCAGCGACGAGGGGGAGGGGCTGGTACGCCGGATCACCGAGGCCACCCTCACCGGAGGCCAGGTGGGGGGCCAGGCGGTGCGGAAGTTCTATCTCAGGACCGAGGAGGCTTCCCTTGAGGAGGCCGTGGCCTCGGGCGAGGTTACTTTGCAAACCGACCTGACCATCGGTGAGGCCAACATGGCGCGGGCCCTGGAGGGGGTAAGCGTGCAGGAATTCACCGGCAGGATCAACCTGACCAACGTTCGCTTCGAAATTCCCAATGTTCCCGAAGGCCGGGTGGTCCTCAACGGTTTCATCGAGCAAACCCTCAAGCCCAGCTTTCAGCTCAAGTTCAGCCAGGGCAGCCTGGAGACCTTTCGGGCCGGTGTGGTGGGAAACCTAAAGGCCCAGATCACCGCAAGCATAGAGGCCAATGCCAGCTACAGCCCCTTCAGCGCGAGCCGGGAGCTGGCTGCTTGGAACCTGAAGCGGGTCTTCCTGGTGGGCAATGTACCGGTGGTGGTGGTGCTGCAACCCAGGCTGGTCGCCGGGGTGAGCAGCCAGGCCGGCGGCAAGGTGGGGGTATCGGTGGGCATCGCCCCCACCTTCGCCACCAACCTCCAGCTCGACTACAGCCGGCTCCGCCCCCTCGAGACCCGCTGGCAGAACACCTTCAACGCCAGCTTCGCCCTCAACCCCAGCTTCAACTACGCCACGCCGGTAGAGGGAAGGGGCAGCGCCTTTGCCGGCGTGGTGCTAGACGTCAAGTTCTACGGGGTGGCCGGGCCCAGCCTCGAGGCCCGCCCGTTCATCAGCCTGAGCCTAAATGGCAGCTCGGCCAACCTCAAAAGCGGCATCCTCGGCAAAAGCCAGGTTGAGGCCGGGTTCAGGGTGCTGGGCAGGGGGCTGGAAACGCGCTACGAGGGGCCCAGCCTCGAGGAAGCCCGTACCTTTAGCTGCCAGGCCCCCAGCACCTGCAGCGTCAATTGACGCCTTGCGCAAAGCCTCTGCAGGCCTAAAAATACCCGAGGTGTTCGCCTTTACCCTCCTTGCCCGCTCGGGCCGCGCCCGCCGAGGGCGTTTTTCCACCCCCCACGGCACGGTGGAGACCCCCCTCTTCATGCCGGTGGGCACCCAGGGCAGCGTGAAGGGCCTTACGCCGCGGGAACTGGAGGAGGTGGGTTCCCAGATTATTCTGGGCAACACCTACCACCTCTTGCTGCGGCCCGGGCCGGAGCGGGTGCGGGCCCTGGGCGGGCTGCATGGGTTCGCCGCCTACCAGGGCCCTTGGCTCACCGACTCAGGGGGCTTTCAGGTGATGAGCCTGGGCGAGCTGCGCCGGATCAGCGAGGAAGGGGTTACCTTCCGCAGCCACCTGAATGGGGAGCTGGTCACCCTCACCCCTGAGCGCAGCATAGCGGTGCAGGAGGCCCTGGGGGCCGACATCATCATGGCCTTCGACGAGTGCCCCCCCTACCCGGCCGAACCCACCTACCTGCGGGCCTCCATGGAGCGCACCCTGCGCTGGCTCGAGCGCTCCCTTAAAGCCAAGACCCGCCCCGACCAGGCCCTGTTCGCCATCGCCCAGGGGGGCACCGACCCCGGGCTGCGCCGGGCCAGCACCGAGGCCACCGTGGCCTTCGGCACCCCGGGCTTTGCCATCGGTGGCCTGGCGGTGGGCGAGCCCAAGGAGGCCATGTACGCGGCGGTGGAGCTTTCCACCCGCCTCCTGCCCGAGGACAAACCCCGCTACCTGATGGGGGTGGGCCACCCCGAGGACCTGGTGGCGGCGGTGGCCTTGGGGGTGGATATGTTCGACTGCGTCTACCCCACCCGCACCGGGCGCTTCGGCTATGCCTTGGTTCCCGAGGGGCGGCTCAACCTCAAGCTAAGCCGCTTTCTGGACGACCCCAGGCCCCTCGAGCCCGGGTGCGACTGCTACGCCTGCACCCAGTTCAGCCGGGCCTACCTGGCCCACCTGGTGCGGGCCGGGGAGCTTTTGGCCCCGAGGCTCCTCTCGCTGCACAACCTGCGCCACCTGCACCGGCTGATGGAAAGGGCCCGCCAGGCTATTCAGGAGGGGGCCTACGGCGCTTTCGCCCGTGAGTTTGCCGAGCGGCGCTTCGGCCAGATACCCGACTGGTTTCGCTACGCCCTAGAGGCGGGGGGCCACTGGCCCTAGGGGGGCTAAAATACGAACCATGCTGGACGAGCAGACGCGGGCCCTAGCCCAGGAGGTGCGGGCGCTGCTGGGCCGGGGCCTCGAGGCCCTGGCCAAGGCCGGGCTGGAGGCCGCTCCACTTCAACAGGCCCTGCTCGACCTGGAAGGGCCGTTTCTCCTGGTTGTGGCCGGGGAGTTCAACAGCGGCAAGTCTTCCCTCATCAACGCCCTTCTAGAAGGGGACTTCCTCAAAGAAGGGGTCACCCCCACCACCGACCGCATCTACCTGATAGGCTACGGCCCCGAGCCCCGGCTCGAGCCCCAAAGCCCTGGCCTGGTGCACCTTAACCTGCCCCACCCCCTCCTGAAGGAGGTGCGGCTGGTGGACACCCCGGGCACCAACGCCATTCTGCCGCACCACCAGCTTCTCACCGAAAGGTTTCTGCCCCGGGCCGACCTAATCCTCTTCCTCACCAGCGCTGACCGCCCCCTTACCCAATCTGAGGCCGACTTCCTGCAGTTCATCCAGGCCTGGGGCAAGAAGGTGGTGCTGGTCATCAACAAAATCGACCTGCTCACCGAGGCCGAGCAGGAGGAGGTCGAGGCCTACGTACGTAAAGGGGTCGAAAAAACCCTGGGGCACCCACCGCCCGTCTTCAGGGTCTCCGCCCGGCAAGCGCGGCGGGGCGAGAGAGCGGGAAGCGGGGTCCTGGCCCTGGAGGCCCACATCCAGCGGGTGCTGGCCGAGGACTCCGCCCGCCTCAAGCTGGGTTCCCCCCTCGGGGTTCTCCTCCGGCTCCTGCAGGAAGGCACATCCCAGCTAAAAGTCCAAAAAGCCGAGACAGAGCAGCGCTTCTCCGCCTGCCGCGAGCTCGAGCAGATGCTCCAACGGCACGAGGAGCGCACCCGCCGCGACTTCCAAGGGCAGGTGGCCCTGAGCCTACGGGTGGTAGAGGAGGTGCGCGAGCGGGGGGAACGCTGGCTGGACGAGAAGGTGCGCCTCTCCCGCTTCTTCGAGCTCTTGCAGTCCCAAAAGCTCAAGCAAAGCTTCCTCGAGGAGGTGGTGCGGGGGGCCAATCAGGAGATCGAGCGGCGGGTGATGGAGGCCCTGCGCTGGTTGGCCCGGCGCGAGCGCGAGCTTTTGGAGGACGCCCTTACCCTCCTACGCGAGGCCCCAGGGCCCTATCCCAGCCCCCCAAGGGACCAAGAAGAGCTCACCGTCAACCTGGAAGAAGCCCTGCGCAGCTTCGACGCCGAGGCCGAGGCCAACCACCTGCGCGACTACATCCAGGAAAGCCTGCGCGGCACCGCCCTGGCCGAGGTAGGGGTGGTGGGCCTGGGGCTCACCTTTTTGCTGGTGGTGCAGAAGATCGCCCTCGACATCCTGGGCATAGTGGCCACGGTCTTCGGGGCCATCCTGGCCACCTCCATCCTGCCCAGGCGCAAGGAAGCGGCCAAGGCCCGGCTGCGCGAGCGGCTTTCCGAGCTCAGAGCCAGCCTGGAGCGGGCTTTAGAGGAAACCCTCCGGGCCGAGCTGGAGCAAAGCCGCGGGCGTTTCCAGCGGCTTTACCAAGCCCCTTGCGCGCGGCTGGAAGCCCAACTCAAAGGGCTTCAGGAGCATCTGGACGGGCTTCAAGTCCTGGAGCAGGAAGCCCAGAGGCTGCAGCAAAAGCTGGGCCTTGGGCAGGGGTCCCTTCATCGGCTAGGCTAGGGGCTATGACCCACCTTGCTGAAACCCTCCGCCAAGACTTCCCCCTCCTGGCCCGCCATCCCCATCTGGTCTACCTCAACTCCGCCGCAACCAGCCAGAAGCCCCAGCGGGTCATCGAGGCCATCGAGCGCTACTACCGCGAGCAGAACGCCAGCATCCACCGGGGTGCTTATGCCCTCTCAGCCCAGGCCAGCGAAGCCTACGAAAATGCCCGCCGCACCCTGGCCCGCTTCATCGGGGCCGAGCCCCACGAGATCATCTTCGTGCGCAACACCACCGAGGCCCTGAACCTGGTGGCCTATGCCTGGGGCCTGCGCCACCTGCGCCGGGGGGATGTGATCCTGCTCACCGAGATGGAGCACCACGCCAACCTGGTCCCCTGGCACCTGGTGGCCGAGCACACCGGCGCTGCCATCCGGGCCATCCCCCTGCGGCCCGACGAGGGGGTGCTGGAGTTGGAAGCCCTGGCCCAGCTCCTCGACGAGCGGGTGCGGGTGGTGAGCCTCACCCACGTCTCCAACGTGCTGGGCACGGTCAACCCGGTGGCCGAGGTGGCCCGCGCGGCCAAGGCCGTGGGGGCGCTGGTGGTGGTGGACGGGGCCCAGGCCGCCCCCCACAAGCCCGTGCGGGTGCGGGAGCTGGGGGCCGACTTCTACGCCTTCTCCGGCCACAAGATGCTGGGGCCCACGGGAATCGGGGTGCTCTGGGGGCGGAGAGAGGTGCTGGAGGGGCTGGGCCCCTTCCTGGGGGGTGGGGGGATGATCGAGGAGGTTTACGTAGACCGCTCCACCTACGCCGCCCCCCCGGCTCGTTTCGAGGCCGGCACCCCGCCGGTGGCCGAGGCCATCGGGCTGGCGGCAGCGGCGGAGTACCTGCTAGAACAGGGGCTGGAAAACATCTGGCAGCACGAGCAGGCCCTGCTCCACCACGCCCTGAAGCGCCTGGAGGAAGAGCTGCCGGAGGTGCGCACCTTTGGCCCCAAAGGCGTGGCGCGCAGCGGGGTGGTGCCCTTCGTACTGAAAGGGGTGCACGCCCATGACGTGGCCACCGTGCTGGACCAGCACGGCATCGCAGTGCGGGCCGGCCACCACTGCGCCCAGCCGCTGCACCGCCGCCTGGGGGTACCCGCCACCGTGCGGGCCAGCTTCTACCTCTACACCACCCAGGAGGAGGTGGACCGCTTCATCGAGGCCCTAAAGGAGGTGCGGGCCTTCTTCAGGGGCTGGTTTTGAAGGTCCGCAGTAGCTCTGAGGGGGGCTGCGGGCGCCCAAACCAGTAGCCCTGCCCCAAGGCGCAGCCTGCCTCCCGAAGCCAGGCCGCCTGCTCTGGGCGCTCTATGCCCTCGGCCAGGCACAGAAGCCCCAGATTACGGGCAAGGGTAATGACGCTGTGCAGCAAGGCCTCGGCCTTGCGGCTCTCGCCGATGCGCTGGACGAAGCGCCGGTCGATTTTTATCAGGTCTATGGGCAGCTCGCTCAGATAGGCAAGCGAGGAGTAGCCGCTGCCGAAGTCGTCCAGGGCTATCCGAACCCCCCGGGCCCGCAGGGCCGCCAGCCGCTTGCGCACCCGTTCGGGGTCGTCCAAAAGCACGCGCTCGGTGACCTCGAGCCAGAGCTGGCCCCTTCTGAAACGGAAACGGCGCAGCCAGGGCAAAAACCGGTCGTCCAGCAGGGTCTTGGGCGAGAGGTTGAGGGCCAGCCGCAGCGGCACACGAACCGCCCCTAGGGCCTGGCGAATCATCAACCGGTCGAGGCGCTGAATGAGCCCGGCCTCCTCGGCCAAAGGGATGAACTGCTCCGGCGCTCCCCCCTCCCAGCGGGCCAGGGCCTCGAGCCCCCACCAGCGCCCGTCCTCCAGCCACACTATGGGCTGGAAATGGGGGGCTATCTGCCCCTGCCCCACGGCCGCGCGCAGCCGCTGGAGGGCTTCTAAGCGCAGCCCGGCGTCCTGGTCCAGCAGGGGGGTATACCCCACCCAAAGCTGCCCCGTGCGCTTGGCCTGGTACATGGCCACATCCGCCGCCCGCATCAGCTCGGCCAGGCTTTCCCCGTGCAGGGGATAGTAGGCCGAGCCCGCACCCAGGCTCAGGTGCAAGACCCGCTCCGCCACCCAAAAAGGAGCCTCGAGGATGCCCTGAAGTAGGCGCAAAAGCTCCCCCTCCTCCAGCCAGCCCCCCAGCAACACCACGAACTCGTCCCCCCCCACCCGGGCCACCAGGCCCCCTGGCGCGAGCCGGCGGAGCCGCTCGGCCACCTGCTGGATGAGCTGGTCGCCCGCAGGGTGGCCGTAGGCGTCGTTGACCATCTTGGTCTCGTTCAGGTCCAGGTAGAGCAGGGTGGCCCGCTGGCCGGGCTGGAGGAAGGCCCCAGCTTTTTGCGCTAAGCCGGCGCGGTTGAGCAGCCCGGTCAGGGGGTCGTGGTAGGCCAGGTACTCCACCTGCTGGCGGGCCCTTTTGCGCTCGGAGATGTCCTGCACCATGGCCAGCGCCAGCCCCTCCTGGGGCAGGGCCAGGGCGGTGGTCTCGGCCTCCAGCAGGCTCCCGTCCATCCGGTGGAGGGGCTGCTCTACCCAGGGCAGCTCAGGCAGACCTCGGCGCAGGGCCTCGACCCGGGCCAGGTTGCGGGCCACGTTCTCCCCCACCCAAAGCTGCTCCAGCGAGAGCCCCTCCAGCCTCCCCCCCAAAAGCTCCTCCATCCGGGGGTTGGCGTAGCGAATGCCCAAAGCATCCAGCTCGAAGAGAAAGACCCCCACCGGCAGGTGCTCGACCAGGGCGCGAAAGCGCTGCTCGCTTTGGGCTAGGGTGGCGTGGGTCTGGATGCGCTCGAGGGTGGCCTGCAGCAGCGCCGTGGCCCCCTCGACCAGCTCCAGATCGGCCTCGTCCAAGCGGCGCTCCTCCTCCACGTTCACCGTGCCCACCACCCGGCCCCCTAAGCGGATCGGCACAAAGAGGGCCGAGCAGACCCGGTCGCTCACCACCAAAAACGCCGGGTCCTGCAAGGGGTCCTGGAGCAGGATGGACTCCCCCGAGAGGAAGCAGCGGCTGGTCAGGCCCTGGCCTAAAGGGATTCGGGAGTAGCCCAGGGGGTAGCCCCGGTGGTGCCGGGCCACCAGGACCTTACCCTCCTGGAAATAGGCTGCCACCAAAGCGTAGCCGAAGCTCTCGTAGAGCTCATCCACGAAGTACCGCACGGCCTCCTCGGCCAACTGGACCGACAGCAGCTTGCGCGAAAGGGCATAAAGCAGCTCCAGGCGGCGGGCCTGGGCCGAGGTCTGAAGGCGCAGGCGCAGGTTGTCGGCCTGGGCCGAGGCCAGGCGGCGAGCGGCCAGGGTGCGCTCCAGAAAGAGGCTCACCCCGCTGCCCACCGCCTGCAGAATCTCCAGGTCGGCGGGGCCCAGCCGGCGGGTGGTGCTCTCCACGTTGAGCACCCCGATGGTCTGCCCCCCCACCCTGAGGGGGATGGCCACGTCGGAGAGAATCCCCGGCATGGGGTAGACGAAGTCTGGGTCCTGCGCAGCGTCTTCAACCAGCACCGGCTGGCCGGAAAGCACACAGCGGGCCATGACGCCCTTGCCGATGGGCACCCGCTCCAGCCACTGGGCGTAGCCCACCTGGTGCTGCAAAACCAGCTCGTCGCCCTGGCGCAAATAGATGGAGACCAGGTTGTAGCCAAAAGCCTCGGCCACAATCTCCACAGAGCGCCGGATGGCCGTGGCAACATCGATAGGACCAGAGAGGTCGCGGCTCAGCTTGAGCAAGAGCTCGAGCTGTTCCTGAACAAAGCGCTCCAGGGTCTCCAGCTTCTCCCCGGCCTCCAGCCGCCCCTCCAAAATCCGGCCGGCCAAGCAGAAGAAGGCCTCTTCCCCAGGCCGCCAGGTCCGTGACCGCCGGTCGGCCATCAGGAGTCCTCCCCGGGGCCCAAGCGGGGCCTCGAGCCAGCTCAAAAAGCCCGCCCGTCGCAGCTCATCAGCGCCGAGCCCCAGGGGCCCCTCCACCCCCTCCTCGGCCCACACGACCAGCGGCACAGGGTGAGGATTCCGGCGGTACAGGCAGGCCCACTGCACCCCAAGCCCCCGGGCCAGCCGGGCCAGCATTGCCTCCAGGCCGCCCTCCAGGGCCGCCTCCAACAGCGCCCTGAGGAGCTGGGGGTCCCCCACGCGGGCAAGAAGGCGCTTCAGGGGCTCCCTGCACAAGACCGGACTGCGACCATCCCCCATCCTTCTAAAGCCTCGCCCTTACAGACGCCTCCATAGCCCCGATGGTAAGACCCCACCCCCGGGAGGGATGTGACTTTTGACTCCAACCTCCCTCCCACCTTCGCTTGCTACCCTTCCCCCAGCCCTGGGAAAACCCCGGGGCGGAAAAGGAGGAAAGCGATGAAGACGAAGCTTATCTGGATTCCCCTTCTTCTAGGTC
The DNA here is from genome assembly GCF_003351145.1 of Meiothermus sp. QL-1. NCBI lineage: Bacteria > Thermotogati > Deinococcota > Deinococci > Thermales > Thermaceae > Meiothermus > Meiothermus sp. QL-1. The sequence continues at coordinate 60,477 of NZ_QQSV01000007.1, forward strand.
TGGCCCTGGCCCAGCCCACCCCGCAAACGCCCACCATGCCCTTCGAGCAGCACCGGACCTGGCGCCTGACCCAGCAGGCCGCCCAGGAAGTGGCCAAGGCCCAGGCCGCCAGGGCCTACCTGCAAAACCTGAATTTGGCCCAGCGCCCCGAGTGGCTGGCCCAGGCCGACGCCCTGCTCAGCCAGGCCCAAAGCGAGATGCAGTCCGGCAACCTCTTCGCCGCCCGCGAGCGCGCCGATGCGGCCAAGAAGGTGTACGAGGCAGCCCTGAGGCTCAACTACGTCTGGATGCCAACGAAAAGAGGCCCCCGCGCCGGCTGGGAGTACAGCGAAATCTACCGCGCCCAGGATCGGATAGGCCGGCTCGAGGCCGAGCTCGGCTACTACCGCAACAACAACCCCGCGGTGCAGAGCCTACTGATGGCGGCCAGGACCCTGCAGAGCACCCGACCCGATGTTGCCCGCAAGCTGGCCGATGCCGGACTCGATGTAATCCGGGCCGACCGCGGCTTCTAGGATAGACTGCTGCTATGCTCCCTGTTGGCCTCCTGCTCCTGGCGCTCACCCAGCCCCTCCTCCCCGGCCCCCCGGGGGGGAGGCTGGGCCTGGAGCAGGCCCTCGAGGTGGCCCAGCGCTACTTAGAACAGCGCCCAGAACCCTACAAGGCCGAACTCAAGTACAAAAGGAGGGAGGGCTGGCTGGTCTGGGAGTTCCGCCTGGGGGGGTTTGAGGTCTGGGTGGACGCCCAGAATGGCCGGGTCAACTACCTGCGCCCTCGCCCCATTCCCCCCCACGCCCGCCGGCCCCACCTGCCTTTCCAGCAGGCTCTAAGCCTGGCCAGAACCCTGGTGCCCCAGGTGGAGAAGCTGGAGCTTAAGCCCAAGGAGGGCCTTTTGATCTGGGAGGTCCGCGGCGGGCCCCAGGAAATCTGGCTGGATGCCCAAAGCGGCCGGGTGTTGCGAAGAAACCCCTGAACCATGAGGATTCTTCTGGTCGAAGACAACAAGCGGGTGGCAGAGCTGGTGCAGGAAGTGCTGCAGGCCCAGGGCTGGGCCACCGACGTCGCGAACCTGGCCCAGGAGGGCCAAGGGCTTTTGGAAAGCTTCCCCTACGACCTGCTGGTCTTGGACCTGGGCCTGCCCGACGGGGACGGGCTGGCGCTGCTGCGCCATCTGCGGCAGGCCGGCAGTAAGCTCCCTGTCCTTATCCTCACCGCCAAGGATGCGCCCGAGCAGCGCGTCGAGGGGCTCGAGGCCGGCGCGGACGACTACGTGGTGAAGCCCTTCCACACCGGGGAATTGGTGGCCCGGGTGCGGGCTCTGCTGCGGCGGGCCAAGGGGGAGGCCAGCAACCGCCTGAAGGTGGGACGGCTCGAGCTGGACCTGGAGCTGCGCCGAGCCTGGTGGGAGGGCAAAGCGGTGCAGCTTTCCGGGCGGGAGTACGCCCTGCTCGAGTTCCTGGCCCTTCACCCGGAGGGCTACTACCCCCGCGAGGTGCTGCTGGAAAAGTGCTGGCCAGGTGAGGCTTGCGTTGAGCCCCGCACGGTGGACACCTACATACGCTACCTCCGGCGCAAGCTGGCCGACGAGGCCATCGAGACGGTGCGGAACCTGGGGTACCGCTTTCTGGGATGAGCCTTCGGCTGCGCCTGACCCTGTTTTCGGCCCTGCTGGTGGGCCTGGTGCTCCTGGGAGCCGGAGCCTGGCTGCGGCTGGGCCTGGAACAGCGCCTGCTGGCCCGGCTGGACCAGGAACTGGCCTCGGCCCTTGACCTGGCCCGCCCGCTGGTGGGGCGGGATCCCCAGGACGGCCAGTTTCGCCTCCGCCCTGACCAAAGCCTGGAGGCGCTGCCCCACCTGCTGCCCGAACTTACCCTGTTGCTGGTGGAGACCCAGGGCACCTGGGACGCCCTGGGCCACCTGCCCCCGCCCTCGGTGCTGGCCCGGCTGGCCCGACCGGCCGCGGGGTACTTCAACCAGGACGGCTACCGCCTGCTGGGGGAGCCGGTGGAGCCCGGGCTGTACCTGCTGGCCGCCTTACCGCTGGAAGCGGTGACGGGCCCCCTGGCCTCCCTGGACAGCCTTTTGCAGCGTCTGCTGCCCCTTTCGGTGCTGCTAGCCTTGCTCTTGGGGTACGGGCTGAGCGCCAAAGGCCTGGCCCCCGCCGACCACCTGACCCGCGCCGCCCTCCGGCTGGCCGAGCACCGCGACTGGCAGGCCCGGCTGCCCGAGCCCCGCAGCAAAGATGAGCTCTGGCGTCTAAGCCGGGCGGTCAACCACCTGCTGGACGCCCTGCAAAGGGTCATCGAGCGAGAGCGGCGCTTCAGCCAGGACGCCTCCCACGCCCTCCGCACCCCTCTTACCATCCTGATAGGCCGGCTGGAGCAGCTGCCCGAAAGCCCAGCGGTCCTCGAAGCCCGCCGCAGCGCCGAGGAGCTCAGGACCCTGGTGGAAAAACTCCTCCTGCTGGCACGGGCCGAGGCCGGGGGGCTCCGCTTCGAGCAGCTGGAGCTCGACGCCCTGGCCTTCGAGCAGGCCGAGGCCATCCGCCCGCTCCTGGAAGCCAAGGGCCTGGAGCTGGTCCTGGAGCTACCTTCCAACCCCCTGTACGTCCGGGGAGACGCCACCGCCCTCAAGGCAGCCCTGCAGGCCCTGCTGGAGAACGCGCTCAAGTTTACCCCGAAGGGCCAGGTGGGGGTGCGGGTCTGGGCCGAGCGGGGGGCCTGCCTGGAGGTCTGGGACACCGGGCCCGGCCTGGGGGAGGCCGCAGAGAGCCTGCTCTTCGAGCGGTTCTACCGGGGGCGCCACAGCCTGGAGGGCAGCGGGCTCGGTTTGGCCCTGGTGGCAGCGGTGGTGCGCTGGCACGGGGGGGAGGTCTGGGCCCGGGGAAGGAAGGGGGGAGCCCGGGTGGGGTTCCGCCTGCCGCTAGACTAGAGCCTGCGGCGGCTCAGGTCGGCCAGCAGCGCCCGCGCTGCATTTCGCCCGCTGGCGCCCATGATGCCCCCGCCCGGGTGGGTGCTGGCCCCGGTCAGGTAAAGCCCCCGGATGCCGGGAAAACGGTAGCCGTGCGCCCCCAGCCAGGGCCGCAATAGGAACATCTGGTCGGGGCCCATCTCCAGGTGCATCACGTTGCCCATGGGCATGGCAAAGGTCTGCTCGAGCCAAAGCGGGGTCTGCACCAGCTCGGCCACAATCTTTTGACGAATCTCGGGGTCGTAGCGCTCAAAGCTGCGCAGGATGGCCTCGCGGGCCTCCTCTGCCCGCTCCTCCCAGCTCCCCCGGGCCAGCCGATAGGGGTAGTACTGGGCCCAGAGCCAAAGCGTCTCCCCCCCCGGGGGAGCCAGGCTCTCATCCACCGCGCTGAAGCTCATGGCGATAAGAGGAGGGTCGCGCGTGGGCTCCCCTGCCAGGTACTCGCCGTAGGCCCGGCTGAGCTGCTCCTCCCCGGTGATGAACAGACCCAGCCCCACCCGGGCCTCCGGGCCCGGATGGGCGGGGTAGCGCAACGGCTCTGAAAGCCCCAGCCGCAGCACCATACCGAACCCGTTCCCCACCCGCAGGCCCCGGGCCTCCTCCGGCACCCGACTGGAGGGCAGCAGCTCCAGGGTCTTCAGGATGTGGGCCCCGGCCAGCACCGCCCGCGCGCTCACCCCTTCCCCGCCTTCCAGGCGCAGCCCCACCGCCCGGGCCCCCTCCAGCACTACCTGGGCCACTGGACGCCCCAGGTGCACCTCCCCTCCCCGGGCCTCGATGGCCCGCACCAGGGCTGCGGTCAGCCCCCCCGAACCGCCCCGCGGGCGGGCGATGCCCCCCACATGGTAGAGGGGGTGCCAGAGCAGGAAGGGGGCCGAGAGGGGCTCGGTGGGGGGTGGACCGGACTGCGCGGCCATCCAGACCAAAGGGGCCCGCACCCGCTCCTCGCGGAAGTAGGCCCGCGCCACCTCGCCATAAGGGCGCAGAATCTGGGCAAGCCGCCGCCGCCAGTCGCGCATGAAGCCCTGGCCCAGGAGGAACTTTCGCCCCAGCTCGAGCGGGCCCGGGCTGCTCAGGAACACCTCCTTCACCGCCTGGGCAAAGGGCAGCCAGTCGGCCAGAAAACGCCGGTAGGCCTCCCCCTCCCCAGGGTAACGCCCCTCCAGCTCGGCTATGGTGCGCTCGGGGTCGCGCCAGATGAACCAGCTCTCCTCCCCATTCGAGCAGTGGAAGAGGGGGTCGAGCTCGAGGTACACCAGCCCATAGCGGTAAAGCTCCAGCTCCTCTGGGATCGGGGTGAGGCGGATCAGGATGTGGGCGCTGCCGCCTAGGTCAAAGCGAAACCCGGCGTAGTCCACCGTGGAGACCGCGCCCCCTGCCACCTCCCGCCGCTCAAACACCCCTACCTTGTAGCCCGCCCGGGCCAGGTAAGCGGCCGCCACCAAGGCGTTGTGCCCCGCCCCGACCACCGCCACGTCGTAGTCTGGCATACGCCTGCATCATACCCGCGGCGCTAGCCCCCCCGGAGCCACAGGGCCTTGGGCAGAAGTAGGGCCCGCTCGTAGGGGGAAAGCGAGGCCCGGCGCGAGAGGTTGTCCCAGCCCAGAAGCTCGAGCTTGTCCAGAATCCCCTGGTACTGCAAGGCCGCCAGGGCCACCGCCCCCCGCCCGTTGCGCAAATACTCCAGCCCCGCCAAACCCTCCCGGTAAAGCCGCCGGGCCTCCTCGGCCAGCTCGCGCATCAGCCGGACATAGCGGGGGGTGACCCGACCCTGGTAAAGCTCCTCTAAGGCCACCCCGTGCTTGCGCATGAGCTCGGCCGGCAGATAAACCCGGCCCCGCCCCAAATCCTCTCCCACATCGCGCAGGCAGTTGGTGAGCTGCATGGCCTGGCCCAGCCGAACCGCCGCCTCCCGACCCTCCGGGCCAGCCCCCCCAATAGGGGCTATCATCAGCCCCACCGTGCCGGCCACCCGGTAGCAGTAGGTGTAAAGCTCAGCCAAAGTCTCCAGCCGCACCAGCCCCAGGTCGGTCTGGAAACCCTCCCGCATATCGGCGAAAGCTTGCTTGGGAATGGGCCAGCGCTCCAAAGCCCAGGCCAAGGCTACCTCCCAGTCCTTCCACGGGGTCCCGGCGTAAGCGCGCTCAATGCCCGCCCACCAGGCGGCCAGCTCCGCCTCAGGGTAGGGGGACTCGTCCACCGCGTCGTCCCCAACCCGGCAGGCGGCGTACACCGCCCAGGCCCCCCTGCGGGCCTCGCCCCGAAAGAGCAGGCTGCCGTAGTAAAAGGTCGCTGAGTGGCGGCGGATGACCGCCGATACCGCCTGCCAGTTGGGTTTCATACCGCGCCTCCTTTCAAAGCTGGCTTCAGCATCCAATACCGGCCTGTCAAGTGACTTTTGTCCCTGCCACAAACCCCACCAGCCTCTCCCGCCTTCCCTCCACCCTGAAGCCCCCCTCCCCTAGCTGCTCGAGCAGCCCGGAGAGGGTGGGAAAGCGCAGCCCGGTTCGCTCCAAAAACCGCTGCAAGGGGCCCTCGCTCCGGTGGGCGAACATCACCCAAAGCCGCCCTCCAGGCCGTAGCACCCTGTACATCTCCTGCACAACCTTGCCGGGCTCCTCAAACTCGTTCCAGCTTCCCCCCACCACCACCCCGTCCAGGGCCTCGTCGGGCAGGGGGATGGCCTCCGCGCAGGCCAGCAGGGGCACAAAGCCAGCGTAGGAGCGGGCCTTGTGGTGGGCCACCCGAAGCATGGCCGGCGAGCAGTCCAGGGCGTACACCCGGGCCGCCCCCGCTGCCAGCAAGGCCCGCGCGTAGAGGCCGGTGGCGCAGCCCAGGTCGAGGAAAAGCCCTCCCTCCACCGGGGCCACGGCCTGGCGCATCAGCGCCAGCTCCTCCTCCAGAGGAAAAGGGCGGCCCGAGAGCAGGCTGAGCGCCCGCACCCGCCAGAGCTCGTACCCCCAGGCGGTCAGGGAGCTGCGGTTGACCCAGGCGGCCAGCGAGCGCGAGCACCCTGGAACCATTCCCGAACTTATACAACTCATACCCATACAATCCCCAAAATCTTGACGTAAGTTATACAGCCTGCTAGGATGACCTGCAAGGTGAAGGAAGCATGCGCAAGGAGCTAGGGGTCTACAGCATCGCTGAGGTGGAGGAGCGCACAGGGCTTTCTGCTGCCCTTTTGCGCCAGTGGGAGCGGCGCTACGGCTTCCCCAAGCCCGAGCGCTCGCCCGGTGGACACCGCCTCTACAGCGAGACCGACCTCGAGGCCCTGCGCCAGATCAAGGAGTGGATCGCCGAGGGCATCACCCCGGCCCAGGCCGTGCGGCGTTACCTGGAGAGCCTGGTGCAGGAGGGCCCCCGCCCCCCTGAGCGGCTTTCCCTGGAGTTGGAGGAGGCCTTGCTGCGGGCCGATACCGAAGGCGCCGAGCGGGTCCTCTCCGAGGCCTACCGGCTGCATCCTCTGGAGGTGGTGATCCTCGAGGTCATCTCCCCCTGCCTCAAGCGAATCGGGGACGGCTGGCACGCTGGGCGGGTCAGCACCGCCCAGGAGCACTTCGCCAGCACCTACCTGCGCGGCGCTCTGCAGGGGCTGTTCAACCTGATGGGGGGCTCTTTGGGGCCGGTGGTGGTGGTCTCCACCCTGCCGGGCGAGCCGCACGAGCTGGGGGGATTGATCGCTGCGCTGCTGCTGCGCCGGGCCGGCTACACTGTGCACTACCTGGGCCCCAACACCCCTCTTTCCGACCTGCGCTCCTTCGCCGAGCGCACGGGGGCCCGGGCCATCGTGCTCTCCGCGGCGCAATCGGTGTACCTGGAATCCCTGCCCCCCAAGGCCCTGCAGGGCCTGGCCCCGCTGGTGGTGGTTGGGGGGCCGGCCGCCGCCCAGCACCCCCACCTGGTGGAGCGGCTGGGGGCTCGCTACCTGGGCAACAACCCCCGGGAGCTGGCTGAGCGGCTGGCCGCGACGCTTAGGGAGGAGGGGCTATGGTGAGGCATCTTCTTGCACTAAAGGAGGCCGTATGAAGAGGGTACGCAGAAAAGAGGTCATCTACCGCGCCGGCGACCGGGCCGAGGCCATCTACCAGCTCGAGCGGGGCCTGGTGCGGATCGTAGAGATCCTGCCCGATGGGCGGCAGCTCACCCTGCGGCACGTGCTGCCGGGGGACTACTTCGGCGAGGAGGCCCTCTCGGAAAGGCAGTACCGCTATACCGCCGAGGCCCTGACCGAGGCCGCCGCCTGCGCCCTTGACCCAAGGGCCCTATCCAACGACGACCTGCGGGCCCTGGCGGCCAACCTGGCCTGCCAGATGGCGCAGGTGCAGGCCTACGAGACCCACCTGCAGTGGGGCGAGCTGCGCAGCCGCATCTGCCGCTACCTGCTCTATCTCGCGGGTACCGCGGCCCAGGGGCAGGACGAGCGGGGGGTGTACGTCACCGCCAGCCACGAGGAGATCGCCGACGCCACCGCCTCCACCCGCGAGTCGGTGAGCAAGCTGCTCTCCGACCTGCGCCAGGAGGGTCTGCTGGATACCGGCTACCGCAAAATCTACCTGGTGGACCGCCAGCGCCTGGAGCTCGAGGCCGAACATCGCCTGCTGCAAGCGGTCTGAGGGTGGGGTATGAGGGTCCTCCTCGTAGGAGGCAGCGGCTACGTGGGCACCCACCTGGCCCGCCACCTTCTGCAGCTAGGGCACCAGGTGACGGTGGCCTCCCGGCGCGGTGAGGGCCCCCTGAAGGTACGCTACGTGGTGGCCGACGCGGCGCGGGGGGAGGGGCTGGACGAGGCTGCGCGGGGCCAGGAGGCCCTCATCTACCTGGTGGGCATCATCCGCGAGCGGGGCGACCAGACCTTCCACCAGGCGCATGTGGAGGGGGTGCGCCATGCGCTGGTGGCGGCCCAGCGCGCGGGCATCCGACGCTTCGTGCACATGTCGGCCCTGGGCGCTACCCGCGGCACGGGCATCCGCTACTTCGAGACCAAGGCCCTGGGGGAGGAGCTGGTGCAGCAATCCGGGCTGGACTGGACTGTTCTGCGCCCCAGCCTCATCTTCGGCGAGGGGGACGAGTTCTTCGGCAAAATCCTAAGGGGGCTGGTGACCGCTCCCCTGCCCTTCATTCCCCTGATCGGCGACGGGCGCTTCCCCTTTCGCCCCATCTGGGTGGGCGACGTGGCCGCGGCCTTTGCCCAGGCTCTGGAGAGGCCCTCCACCTTCTACCGCAGCTACAACCTGGTGGGGCCCAAGGAGTACACCTTCCGCCAGCTCCTGCTGCTGGTGCGCGAGGCCCTGGGCTCTCGCAAGCCCTTGCTTTCCATCCCCCTGGCCCTCATGGACCTGCTGGTGCCCCTCCTTTCTCCCCTCCCCTTCAGCCCCATCACCCTTGACCAGTACCGCCAGCTCAAGCTGGGCAACACGGCCAACCCCACCTACATGCGCCAGGCCTTTAGCCTGGAGGAGCGCAGCCTGGAGGCAGAACTGCCAGTCATCCTGAAGCGCCGGCGCCAGCCGGCTGCATAGTCTGGAATACGGTTGAAAAAGCCAGAGGGGGCTATCCTGGGGGCCGATGGAGTCTCCCCGTCCTCTTTTGCTGCGGTTTCCCGGCCCTTCCAGCCCCCTCCTCCGCTTTGAGCAGACCCCACCCCAAAACCGCGAGGGCCTCTACAGGCTCTGGCAGGAGCTGGCCCCCCTGGTGCGCCGCGCCGACCCAGCCCGCTATGTGGCCGTGGAGCAGGCCCTGAAAGAGGACCTTCCCTTTTCCGTGCTGGTCCTGTATGTTTTTCGGGAATGCCGGCGGGCCCTGGAGCCCACCCGCTCCCACCGACGGGCCGCCGAGTAGTATGCCCGAGCTCCCCGAGGTTGAGACCACCCGGCGCATCCTGGAACCCTGGCTGCTGGGCCAGCCCATCCAGCGCATCATCCACTGCGACCCAGCGCGCTACCGCCGCACCGAGCAGGCCGAGGGCCGCCGGATCGAGGGGGTGGGGCGGCGGGGGAAGTACCTGATTCTGGCCCTGGAGGGGAGCCTCGAGGCCGTGGTGCACCTGGGGATGACCGGGGGGTTCCGCTTCGCCCCCACCGCGCACACCCGCCTCACCCTGCACCTGCCCGACCAGGCCCTCTACTACTCCGACCCCCGCCGCTTCGGGCGCTGGTGGGTGGTAAGGGCCGGGGACTACCGCGAGATCAAGCTGCTACAGCGCATGGGGCCCGAGCCCCTCTCCCCCGGGTTCACCCTGGCGGGCTTCCATCGGGCCCTGGCCCGAAGCCGGCGCAGCATCAAGGAGGTGCTGCTGGCCCAGGAAGCGGTGGCCGGGTTGGGCAACATCTACGCCGACGAGGCGCTGTGGCAAAGCCGTCTTCACCCTAGGCGGCCTGCCAGCAGCCTGAGCCCGGCCGAGGTGAGGCGGCTTTACGCGGCCATCCGGAAAGTGCTCGGCCGAGCGGTGGCGGCAGGGGGCTCCACCCTAAGCGACCAAAGCTACCAACAGCCCGACGGAAGGCCGGGCTACTTCCAGCTCGAGCACCGCGCCTACGGCCGCACTGGCCAGCCCTGTGCTCACCGGGGCTGCCCGGGGCGAATCGCCAAAACAGTGGTGGGGGGCCGGGGCACCCACTACTGCCCCTCCTGCCAGCTACCCTAATCGGCCTCCTTGCGCAAGGGGTTGTACCGCATCCCCCACCCCAACCGCGTCCGGCTTCCGAACAACTCCCACATGGCGTACAGGGCAAAGACAAACCCCCCCAGAATAAACCCCGTCAACACCCACTCCCAAACCCCCCGGGGCTCCACCCCCAGGAAAGCAAACAAAAAAGTCACCGCCACAGGGGTGTATCCCAACCACACGAGGCCTGCGAGCCGCCGATAGCGCATGCGGGCCTGAAGCCATGCCTCCTTCGCCTCCTCTGGGGGGTAAAGGAGGCCGTTGAGCCAGCCAAGACCCTCCACCAAGCCCAGGTAGCCGGAAAGCCCCGGGTGCTCGGTCCAATCCAGGCCCAGGTGCCTGAGCATCCGGTCCCACCCGGGCAGGTCCAGCCACAAAGGCACCCGTTCCCCCGCGAAGTCCAGGTGGAAAAGGGGGCCCGGGTCAAAAGGGGAGCCCCGAGAACGGGCTCGCCTTAGGAGCGCAACCTCGGGGTCCTTCCCGTGGGCAGCGAGGCGGGCTGCCCAGCGCCCCCGGGGTCCCACCACGCCCCGGAAAGTGGACCGTGGGTAAAACCGTCCTCCTACCCGCACCCCCTCAGGCTCCAGAACCACCTCCAGCCCGGCCCGCCGCAAGGGCTCCACTCCCGTGCGCCAAAGGTATAAACCACCCAGGACCGCAAGGGCGATGAAAAACAGCCCCCAGAAGAAATCCCCCTCGTGGACAAATTCGAAGCCAAACCAAAAGAGGAGCCCTAGCCCTACTCCCCCAAGGAGGAGGCGGCCCAGGGCAGAGCGCTTCTGCCAGGTCTGGTACCTTAGCGTCTCCATACCTCACCGCTGCCAGGTCCCGGGAAGCCCGGAAAGGGACTCCTCCAGCTGCCGCCAGCCCCCCTGGCGCAGCATCTCCTCCAGCTGCCCACCGCGCTCTACCGCCCCCACGACCCCGCCAAAGACGGGGTCGCGCCAGAAGGTGCCGGTGTCAAAGGAGGCCTTGTAGGCGCGGAAGACCTCCCCGGTGCTGGGGTCGCGCACGTAGGTCTGGTCGGAGAGGAGGTTGGCCCAGCTCCGGCGCATCCAGGTGTTGAACTCTTGGTCCTGGCGAAGCTTTTCCAGCAGCATCCTGGTGGTGGTCTGGCCCGCCTGCTGCCCCCGCTGGGCCTCGAGGGCCCCCCACTCGGGATGAGCCCTCAGGCCCACGCGGAAGCCGAAGAGGAGGGGCTGGGCCTTGGCCAGGGCCTCGCGGGTCCCCTCCTCCAGAACCACCTCCAGGCCCAAGGAGCAGTAGGCACCGGAGGCAAAGGTGCTCGGCTGGTTGAAAAAGACCAGGTTGCCCGCCACATAGGCCTTCCGCACCAGCCCCCCCGAGGCAGCCTCCAGCTCCAGCCGCACCCGCTGCACCTGGGGGGTAAAGGGGAGGCCCGTCAACGTGGAGGCCTCGTAAGCCTCCTGGAGCTCCTGGAAGCGGCGGGCCACCCGGCTTTGGGGGGTCCTGGCCGGCCCCACCCTCCCCGCCTGCCAGACGCGCCCCGTCTCTTGGCCCCAAAGGCCCAGTAGAAACTCCACTACCTCCTTCCCTGTGGCAGGGCAGAGGAAGCCCGAAAGCTGGCTGCCCTGGCCGTTCCAGAGGAGGCTGGTCTGGCTTCCCCCACCAAAGGGCCCCTGGACCCCCTGGGCCTGGGTGTAGAGGAGGTCGCGCCGCAGGGAAACCCCCTCTCCCTGGAGGCGAAAGGCCAGGTGGCGCAGATGGGCCGAGGCCGGCACCAGCCCGCCCTGGAAGCGCCAGCCCTGGGGCACCGGGGCATAGAAGGCCTCCATCCCCAAGACGGGGTCCCGCACCGCCTGCACCCCGTAGGCCACCCGGGCCCCAGGGGGTAGGAACTCCAGGGAGCGCAGGACCGCCAGGGCCTCCCTGCGCGCCTGGGCCGGAGCGTCGGCCGGGAGGTAGGCGCTTACCGAAAGCAGGCTCTTGGGGCCAGGCAGGAGCAGGTGGGCGGCCTCGTAGCGCAGGCCCAAGAGGAAGGGGTCCTGGTAGGCGGGAAGGGGGATGGTGGTCAGGCGCCCCGCCAAAGGCCAGGGGTAGCCAAGCCCCTGGCTCAGGAGGAGAAGCCCCCCAGGAAAGGCCTTGAAGTGGTGGCGGGCCTGGCCGGCGGAAAGCCGCCTGGCCTCCTCCAGGAAGGGGGTCACCGCCTCCCGGGGGGCCTTTAGGGGCAGGCCCCGCACCAGGAGGAAGGCCTCGAGGTCCCCCGCCAGCACCCCGTAGGACTCCACCCGCGCCAGATACCCCTGGGGCAGGGTGAGGGCAAAGCCGTGCAGCGCATCCACATAGCGCTCTGCTTGCCCCCAAACCGTGCCCGCCAGCAGCAAAAACCCTAGCCAGCCAAACCAGCGCATACCTGCCCTCCTCGAGGGCAATGTATCCGGGAGGGGGTTACAAAAGCCTTAACTGCTTGGGGCTGTCCTCCTTACAGGTCGCAAAAGGGCCCCAGCGCCTCCCGCATCATCTGCGCCACCGCGTGGGCGTCGTAGAGGTCGGAGTAGCCCATGAGGGAAACCCGGAAAACCTTGCCCTTGAGCTGCCCCTGCCCCCCGATGATGGTGGCCCCCCGCGCAGCAAAGGCCGCCTTGACCTGGGCGTATGTCGCTCCTTCAGGGAGGTAAAAACAGGTGGTGGCCGGGCTTCTCACCTCGGGCACGGGCTGCAGGCCCAGGGCCTCGCCGGCAGCGTAGAGGATTTCGTTTTGCTGCCTTTTGAGGGCCAGGTGCTCCGGCAAGCGGGGCAACAGCTCCTCCAGCACCGCCGCCGTGGCCGCCACCAGGTTGATGGCGGGGGTCCAGGCCGACTCGCCGTCTTTCTGTACTTTAAGCTCGGAGGCCAGGTTCAGGTAGAAGTCGCGGGGCCTGAGGCGCTCAATAGCCCTAGGCGACAGGGCCACATAGGCCAGGCCCGGAGGGCACATCAGGCCCTTTTGCGAGCCCGCCACCGCCGCGTCGAGCCCCCAGGCCTCGAGGGCAAACTCGCTCACGAACAGGCTGGTGATGGCGTCCACCACCACCAGGGCCTCGGGGTATCGGGCCTTGAAGGCCTGGGCCAGGGTGCGCACATCGTTCAGGGCGCCGGTGGAGGACTCAGAGTGGGTGAGCAGTAGACCCTCAAAGGGCCCCGCGGGGCCCTCCAGGTGCTCTGGCCGCACCACCCGCCCCCAGGCCAGCTCCACCCGTTCCACGCAGAGACCGGCCTCCAGGGCGATGCGGGCCCAGCGCTCGGAAAAGTTGCCGTGCACCGGTACCAGCACCCGGCTGCCCGGGGCAAAGAGGTTCCGCACCAGCGCGTCCATGCCCAAGGTGCCCGAGCCCGTAAGCATAAGGACCTGGCCCTGGGTCTGGAAGGCCTGCTCCAGCCCGGCTTTGGCCTGGAGAAAGACCTGTTTGGCGGCATCCGAGCGGTGGTGAAGCTGGGGCCTGGAAAGCGCCTCCAGAGCCTTGGGGTGAAGCTCTACCGGGCCAGGGGTGAGCAGGCGGGGGCGGTGCATGAGGTCCATTTTAGGGGCTCACAAGGCCGCCAAATCTACCCGCTCGAGCACGTCTAGCCCCCTCAGGGCTTCCATCACCGCCTCGCTTGGGCGCTCGTCGATGGCCAGCACGAAGAGGGCGTGGCCGCCGGGGTGGTCGCGGCCTAGCTGCATCCCCGCGATGTTGATGTTGTTCTGGCCAAGCAGCGTGCCCACCTTACCCACCACCCCGGGCCGGTCGCGGTTGACGCAGACCAGCATGTGCCCGCTGGGCACGGCCTCCACCGTGTGGTCGTCAATGCCCACGATGCGGGGCTTGCCCCCCAGCACCGCCCCCCGGGCCCGCCGGGTCTCCCGGTCGGTCTCGAGGCGCACCTCCAGCACCTGCCGGTAGTCGAGCGACTCCCCCACCTGGCGGGTCACCAGGGCAATCCCCCGGTCGCGCAGGAGGGGCCGGGCCGAGACCAGGTTGGCCGCCCCTACGCCCAGCACCTGCTCCAAAAGCCCCTTGGCCACCGCCGAAGCGATAGGCTCGGGGTTCTTCTCAAATTCGCCGTAGAAGGAGACCTCCACCGCCTGCGGGCGGCCCTGGGTAATCTGGGCCAGCAGCTTGCCCAGCGCCTCGCCCAAAGGCAGCCAGGCCGAAAAGAGCTGGAGCCCCTCGGGATCAAAGCCGGTGTTGAGGGCGTGCGCCAGGTTGCCCTGCAAGGTCTCAATCACCCGCTCCAGCACCGCCTCGCCCACCCGGTGCTGGGCCTCTAGGGTGTTGGCCCCCAGATGGGCGGTGTGAACCACCTTGGGGTGGTGCACCAGCGGGTGCTCGGCGTTGGGCGGCTCCTCCACGAAGACGTCCAGCCCAGCCCCCCACAGGTGCCCCTCATCCAAGACCTCTACCAGGGCTTTCTCGTCCACAATCCCGCCCCGCGCCGCGTTCACCACCACCGCCCCCTTGGGCAAGAGGTACAGCTCGCGGCGGCCGATCATGCCCCGGGTCTCCTCGGTGAGGGGGGTGTGAACGGTGAGGAAGTGGCACTGGCGCAGCATGTCGGCCAGGTCGTCGTATAGCTCCACCCCCAGGCTCTGGGCCCGGCTGCGGGGGATGTAGGGGTCGTAGGCCAGCACCCGCATGTCGAAGCCCTTGGCGAACTTGGCCACCTGGCTGCCAATGCGCCCCAGGCCTACGATGCCCAGGGTCTTGCGGTCGAGCTCCAGGCCCAGGTACTTGCGGTCCCACTGGCCCTGGCGGATCTTCCGGTCGGAGTCCACCACCCCCCGGGCCACCGCCAAAAGCAGGGCCCAGGCCAGCTCCGCCGCCGAGCGGGTGTTGGCCTCGGGCACGTTCACCACCAGGATGCCGCGGCGGCTGGCGGCCTCCAGGTCCACGTTGTCCACCCCCACCCCGCCCCGGCCCACCACCTTGAGCCGGGTGCCGGCCTCCAGAAGCTTGGCGTCCACCTGGGTCCGGCTGCGGGTGATGAGGGCGTCGTACTGCCCGATGACCCTTAGAATCTCCTCCCGGGGCATGCCGGGGCAGTAGTCAAGCCGCACCCCAGGGTGCCTCACCTCGCCCAAGCGCATCTCGTCGGTGACCAGAATCTTCCACATACCAAGCCCGGGGTATTCCCGGCCCTCGTCCAAGCTATCACCCTGCCCCTTGGGACACAAGCCGGCCCTGGCCCCCCCTGTGCTAGACTTACGGCACGGATGCAAATGCAGGGCCTAAGGAGAACACCATGAGAGTAGCCCTCGTAACCGACTCGACCTCTGACCTACAGCAGCGCGCCAGCGAACTGGGCGTAGAGGTGGTACCGCTCTACGTCAACTTCAAGGGCAAGATCCACAAGGACTGGGTGGAGATCACCCCCACCGAGATCTTCGAAGGGGTGAAGGCCGGGGCTGAGATGCCCAGCACCAGCCAGCCCTCCCCGGCCGATTTCAAGGCTGTGTATGAGCGGGCTTTGCAAAAGGCCGACCACGTGCTCTCCATTCACATCTCCTCCAAGCTCTCCGGCACGGTGCAGTCGGCCCAGCTCGCCAGCCAGGACTTCCCCGGCAAAATCACCATCTTCGACACCCAGGCCGCCAGCATGGGCATCGGGATGATGGTGGAGCGGGCCAGGGAGATGCTGGACCAGGGGGCCGACCTGGGAGAGGTGCTGGTGGAGCTCGAGCGCATCCGCACCGACCACATCGTGCGCTTCACCCTGGCCACCCTGGAGTACCTCAAGAAAAACGGGCGCATCGGCGGGGCCCAGGCCCTTCTGGGCAGCCTCCTGGGCATCAAGCCCATCCTGACCCTGAGGGATGGACGGGTGGAGGCGGCGGGCCGGGCCCGGGGCGAGAAAAAAGCCCTGGCCGAGATGGTGGAGGCCCTGAAAACCTGGGGCCAAGGCCGACAGCGCATCCGCATCTACTACCTCTACAACGGCTCGGAAGAGGACCTCCTCGCCTTCAAGGCCGCCGTGCAGGCCACCGGGCTGCCCCTGGAGGAGCGGGCCACCCACCGCATCGGAGGGGTTATCTCCACCCACACCGGGCCCGGGGTGGTGGGGTTCTACGCCTATAGCCTCTGAGGTGGGGTATGTCCTCCATCGCCTTCGTGGCCGACTCCACCCTGGGCCTTTCCCCCCAGGAGGCCCTGCAGCAAGGGGTCCACCTCGTCCCCCAGCAGGTCATCGTTGAGGGGAAAAGCTTCCGCGACTACCTGGAGATCACCCCTGAGCAGGTGGTCGAGGCCCAGCTCGCTGGGAAAAGGGTGAGCACCAGCCAGGTTTCCGCCACCGACCTCGAGGCCCTCTACCATGCGCTTCTCCAGCGGTTTGAGCGCGTCCTATCGGTCCACGTCTCGAGCAGGCTCTCCGGCACCTACGCCGTTGCCTGCATGGTGGCCGAGCGCTTTGGGCCCCGCGTCAAGGTCGTCGACAGCCTGAGCCTGAATGGGGGGCTTTCCTTCGTGCTGGAAGAGGCCCGGCGCAGGCTTGGGGCAGGCACGCCCTGGGAGCGGCTGGAGGAAGCCCTGAGGTCCTTTTTGGCCCAGGTGCGCGGCTATGTGCTGCCCGCTACCCTGGCCTATCTCCACCGCGGCGGACGCATCAGCGGCCTGGCCCATTTCGTGGGCTTCTTGCTCAAGGTTTTGCCGGTGCTCGAGGTACACCAGGGGTGGGTGCGGCCCATCGAACGGGCCCGGGGCTGGCCTAAAGGCCTGCAACGGCTCGCCTGGGCCTTTCACCGGGCTTATCCCCAGGGGGCCCGGGTCATCCTGGCCCACGCCCACCACCCCCAGGGCGCGGAAGCCCTTCGACGGCTGGTAAGCCAGGAGGGTGTGGTCATCGAGGGGGTGCGCCAGGCCGGCCCTGCGGTGGCCGCCCACACCGGCCCGGGCACCGTGGCCCTGTTCGCTGCCCCCAAGCACGGCTGACAACCCCGGGGCCGGCCTGCTATTGTCTGGGCGTGCGCGCGGTGGTGCAGCGGGTATCCGAAGCCAGGGTGGTGGTGGAGGGCCAGACGGTGGGGCAGATTGGGGCCGGCCTGCTCATTCTGCTGGGGGTGGGCCGGGGCGACACCCAGGAGGACGCCCTCTACCTGGCCCGCAAAATCGCGGCCCTGCGGGTCTTTCCCGACGAGGCCGGCCGGATGAACCGGGCTTTGGGGGAGGTGGGGGGCGAGGCGCTGGTGGTCTCGCAGTTTACCCTCTACGGCGATACCCGTCGGGGCAACCGGCCCAGTTTTACTGAGGCGGCCCCACCGGATGAGGGCCGGCGGCTTTACGAGCGCTTCTGTGAGCTGTTGGCCCAGCAGGGGCTTCACGTGGAGACCGGGGTCTTCCAGGCCCACATGGCGGTGCACCTGGTCAACGACGGGCCGGTGACGCTATGGCTTGACTCGAGCGAGCGGCACAGCCCCCGCCGGCTGCACCGCTGATACCATAGAGCCATGCGGCAGAATCTATCGGTGGAAGAGGCCCTGGAGGCCATTTTGGAAGGGGCCAGGCCCATCGCCGAGCTCGAGCCCCTCCCCCTGGCCCAGGCCTACGGGCGCACCCTGGGGGCCGAGCTTTCAGCCCGGGTCAGCCACCCCGCTGCCGACGATACCGCGGTGGACGGCTACGCCTGCCGCGAGGCCGATACCCGTGGGGCCAGCCCGGAAAATCCGGTGCGGCTGCGGGTGGTGGGGCTGGCTCCCGCCGGCCAGCCCTTTTCGCAGGAGGTGGGGCCGGGCCAGGCAGTGCAGGTTTTCACCGGTGCTCCCATTCCCCTGGGGGCCGACGCGGTGGTGCGGGTGGAGGACACCCGGCGCGAGGGAGAGTTCGTCTGGCTGTTGCGGCCCGCTTCCCCCGCCGACATCCGCCGCCGGGGCGAGGATTTGGTGGAGGGACAGACCTACCTGCACAAAGGCGACCTGCTCACCCCAGCGCGGGTGGGGCTGGCCGCGGCCATGGGGCACCCAGTCCTGCCGGTGGTGCGGCGGCCCCGGGTGGGCCTTCTGACCACCGGCGACGAGGTGGTGGAGCCCGGGGAGCCGCTGCCCTACGGCGGGGTCTACAACGCCAACAGCTACACCGTGGCGGGGCTGGTGGAGGAGGCCGGGGGGGAGCCCGTGTTTTTGGGGAAGGCACCGGATAGCCCCGAGGAGCTGCGAACCCATCTGGCCCAAACACAAGGGCTCGACCTGCTGGTGACCACGGGCGGGGTCTCGATGGGCGAGCGCGATGTGGTGCGGAAGCTTTTGGAAGCAGAAGGGCAGATTCACTTCTGGCGGGTGCGCATCCAGCCCGGCGGCCCCCTGCTTTGGGCCACCTGGAACGGCCTGCCCTTGCTGGGCCTTCCCGGCAACCCGGTCTCGGCCATGGTGAGCTTTCTGCTCTTCGGACGGCCCCTCCTCTTCCGGCTGCTGGGCCGCTCCGACCCCCCCTACCAGCAGCTCAGGGCGGTGGCCGAGACCCGTTTTGAGGCCAACCCCGCCCGCCGGGCCTACCGCCGAGGCATCCTGCGCTGGGCAGGGGGCTACCGCGTGGCCTCCACCGGCAGCCAGTCCAGCGTGGTGCTCCGCTCGATGGCCGTCGGCAACGCCCTGGTGGTGGTGGAGGCCGGAAAGCCGGTGCGGGCCGGGGAGGAGGTGGAGGTCATCCCCCTTCCAGGCGGTAAAACAGCAGGCTGACCGGCAGGAAGGAACCGGGAGCCGGGATGAACTCCAGGCTGAGCCGGTCCTGGGTCTCCCGGTGCAAGAGCAGCGGCTGGTCGGGCTGCAGCAGAACCCCGTTGGCCGGCAAAGGCCACAGAAGGCCGTTTATCCGGATGGCCCCAGCGTAGGGCCCTCCGCGCGGGGAGAAGGCCACCACGCTGCCGCGCGCGTTTTGGACCTCGATGCGGTAGGTCGCGCCGTAGTTGCCCCGCAGGCGCACCGTCTGGCCGGTGAGGGCATCGGTACCGGAAAGAGGTGGGTCCTGCACCCCATCCCCCAGGACCAGGCGGCTGGGGGTGGTGCCGAGGTCTACTTGGAGGTGGCGGAGGGCTGAGGGAAAGGTGCCGCGCACGTGGGTGCCATCGGGCTCGAGGCTGGGCAGCAGGGGAAGCACCTCCATCGCTTGGTCCCAAAGCCCCTCCTCCAGCATCAGCACGCTCAGCGTTGCTGGACCCGTGACCCGCAGGTCGGCCAGCAGGTGCACCCCCTGGCCCGGCGCCAGCGGGGCCGAGCGGTAGAGCACGAGCGTCTGCCCGGGCATCAGCCGCATCTCCTCGCCCGGCTGGGCCTGCCAGAAGTCCAGCAGGCTGCCCTGGCCCAGCACCGCCACCACCCGGGTGGCCGCGGTCTCCCCCAGCCGCTCCACCCCCAGTCCAAGGGGGGCCGCGCCGGCATTGCTCGCCAGCACCACCAGCCGGGCCAGACGCCCGGTGGCGTTCACATGGTGGGCCAGCAGGCGGATAGGACCGCTTACCGTATCAGCGTAGAGGAGGCCCGAGGTGGGCACCTGCTCGGGCGAGTTGGAGAGCAGAAGCGTAAGCGGTTCGTCCTGGCGCACAGCTTCCAGCAAGGGGTAGGCCAGCACCCCGGGGTCGGGGAAGGTGCGGCCTGGCGCATAGAAGCGCAGGGCATAGGCCAACGGGGTGTAAAGCACCTCGGGCACCACCTGGATGCGGCGGGTAAAGGGCTCGCTGCTGAGGCCCGCGCGGTTGGTGGCCACCAGGGTGATGACCCTCTCCCCCGGGGTGAAGTAGGCCTCCTCCAGCCCGGTGAAGTTGAAGGCCAGCGGCTGGCCGTCCGGGTCGTAGGAGTAGTTCACCACCCGCACCGGCTCACCGATGCGATAGACGGTCTTGTCGGTAAGGAAGCGGGCCACCGGCCGGTTGGGTTCCCGAAAAGAAGCTGGGGGGGTGTAGCTCAGGAGGAGAGCGCGCTGGGCCGGGTCGTAGACCAGCGTGGCCCCCAGGGCGGCCTCGAGGCCCCGGGCGGTGATGAAGAACACCCCTTCGATGACCTGGCCCACCTCCCCCAGGGCCAGTTCCCGCCCCTCCAGCCGGGCCGTGTTGCTGCCGGGGTAGAGCTCGAGCCGGCCCAGCCGGACCCCAGCCGCACCGTTCTGGAGGCTCTCCAGCTCCACCCCCAAAGCCCGCGCCGTCTCCCGCAGCGGCAGCAGGGCCCGCCCCCCCACCACCCGAGGAGGGGGCAGCAGGACCAGGGGCGCGCCGTTCAGAAAGGCCGCCCCACTCCCCAGGTCCAGCAAAAGCTGGCGGGTGGCGATGGGCTGGGCAAGAGCCCAGCCGAAACCAAGCAGAAAAGCCAGTCCTAAACGCAAAATTCCCACACCGCCAGCCTAGCAAAGCCTGCGCGGGATGGCGAAGGCTGGGGTAAACTCTGAGGGGATGGCCCTCGACCCTATCGAGCTCGAGCTGCGCCAGGACCCTCTGGCCTTCTTCCTCCACCTCTCCCGCACCAGCCCCGATATCACCACCTTCCGCTTCGCCTCGGGCAAGGAAATCGTCTTCCTCAACCACCCCGACCTGATCCGCGAGGTGCTCATCGAACGGGCAGAGGCCTTCCACAAGTCCGACCTGACCCGGGCCTTCGCGGGGGGCATGGGCAACGGCATCCTGGTCTCAGAGGGCGAGTTCTGGAAGCAGCAGGTGCGCATCATGCGCCCGGCCTTCCACTACAAGCGCCTCCAGGGCTACGCCGAGGTGATGCGGCGCTTCACCTTGGAGATGCTCTCGCACTGGCAAAACGGCGAGATCCGCCACCTGGAAGAGGATATGAACGCCCTCACGCTGCGGGTGGTGGCCAAGTGCATGTTCGACGTGGAGGCGGGAGAGGACCGCGAAATCATGCACCGGGCCATCATGCTGGGGCAGAAGGTGGTGGGGGAGATGGTCTACGGCTGGCTCAACCTGCCCCACTGGCACCCGGGCCTGAACCGCGACGGCATCCGGGTGGTGCGGGCCCTAAACGACATGGTCAGCCGCCATATCGCCTGCCGGCGGGCCCGCGGCGAGCTGGGGGACGACCTCCTCTCTATGCTTTTGGAAGCGCAGAAAGACCCTCAGGTGGCCCTCTCCGACCGGCAGCTTCGCGACGAGGTCCTCACCGTAATCACCGCCGGCCTCGAGACCACCGCCAACGCCCTGGTCTGGACCTGGTACCTGCTCGACCGGCACCCCGAGGTGCGGGCCAGGCTCGAGGCCGAGGTGGACGCCCTAGGCGGCCCTCCCGGCTTCGAGGAGGTGCAGCGCCTGCCCTACTTGGACCAGGTCTTCAAGGAGAGCCTGCGGCTTTATCCCCCGGTCTGGATCATCGGGCGGGAAAACGTGGAGGCGCTGGAGCTTGGGGGGATGCAGCTTCCACCCAGGACCCAGATCGTGATGAGCCAGTGGGCCACCCACCGCGACCCCCGCTTCTTCGAACAGCCCGAGGCCTTCATCCCCGAGCGCTGGACCCCCGAGTTCGAAAAAAGCCTGCCCAAAGGGGCCTACTTCCCCTTCAGCCTGGGCCCCAGGGTCTGCACCGGCCAGGGCTTCGCCACCGTCGAGTACAAGATTATCGTGGCCACGGTGCTGCAGCGCTTCCGGCTCGAGCTGGCCCGCCCGGCCCCAGTTCGCCCCGAGCCCAACTTCACCCTCTGCCCCCATGGAGGGCTGCCCATGCGGGTGCGGGCCCGCTAAAGGTAGCCGGTCCGCCTCAGCTCCTCCTCCACCGCCGCCAGCACCCGCTGGTAGGCCTCCTCCAGCCCCACCCCCCGCAGGGTGGCCCCCGCCGCCGGCACGTGCCCACCGCCGCCCAGACTCACCGCCACCGCCTGGGCCGAGACCCCACCCCGGCTGCGGATGCTGAGCTTGATGCCCTCCTCCCGCTCGCGCAGAAAGACCGCAATCTGGCTGCCCTCGGCATAGCGGATGAGGCCCACGAAGTCGTCGGAGTCCTCCACCTGAACCCCAGGCGGCAGGTGGGCGGTGACCAGGAGGCCCCCAAAGTGGAAGGCCACCGTGGAGAGCACCGCCCCCAGCGCCCGGAAGTAGCTGGCCGGGCGCCACTGCAACCGGTCGGTGAGTTCGGCCAGCGGGACCCCATAGCCCACCAGCTCCGCCGCGGTGTGGAGCACCTCGGGGGTGGTGTTGGCGAAGCGGAAGTTGCCGGTGTCGGTGATAATCCCGGTGAGCACCGGGGTGGCGATCTCCGGAGTCCAGACCACCCCCAGGGCGTCGACTAGGTCCTTGACCATCTGCGCGGTGGCGGCCTTGGAGGGGTCCACCACCGCAAGGCAACCAAAGCGGGGGTTGGTGCCGTGGTGGTCGATGTTGACCACGAAGCCCTCCACCGGAGCCCCGGCCACCCGCCCCGGCTCGGCCGCGTCCAGCACCACCAACAGGGCGCCCTCGGGCAGGCGCTCGAGGGGGCCTGTGTACTCCTCCTCGCGGACCAAAAAGCGCAGATAGCGCGGCGGCTCGGCAATCCAAAAGGCTTCTTTGCCCAAGGCCCTGAGCGCCCGGTAAAGCCCCAGGGACGAACCAATGGCATCACCATCGGGGTCTACATGGGAAACCACGAAAATAGGCCCCTTGTGCGCCCGCAAAGCATCGGCCACAGCGCGAATTTTCTCTCTGTATTGAAGCTCGGGGCCATTACACACAGCATCCATACCCCCCTCACTATAAGGGCAGAAGCCTAGCGCAATCTGATAGCAGGGTGTGAAACCCGGCTTATAATCCCGCTTGTGGACTGGCGGATTCCTCCTACCCGTTCCCTGAAGGGCCGGCTGCGGGTGCCGGGCGACAAATCGGTCACCCACCGCGGCCTGATGCTGGCCGCCCTGGCCGAGGGGGAGAGCACCCTCTACTACCCCCTCAAGGCCGGGGACACCCTCTCCACCGCCCAGGCCCTACGCCAGCTCGGGGCTGAAATCAACGATGCAGGCGAGCACTTCCGCATCCGGGGAGTGGGCCTGCGCCTGAAAGAACCCCCTGATGTGCTGGACTGCGGCAATGCCGGCACCCTGATGCGCCTTCTGGCCGGTCTTCTGGCAGGCCAGGAGGTCTTCGCAGTGCTGAGCGGCGATGCCTCCCTGAGGCGGCGGCCCATGGGCCGGGTGACCCTGCCCCTGAGGCAGATGGGGGCCCGGATCGAGGGACGGGAGGGCGGCCGGCTGGCCCCCCTGGCCATCCGGGGCGGGGGGCTGCGGGGCATCCACTACGAGATGCCGGTGGCCAGCGCCCAGGTCAAAAGCGCCGTCCTGCTGGCCGGGCTTTTCGCCGAGGAGGACACCGAGGTGGTGGAGCCGGCCCCCACCCGCGACCACACCGAGCGGGCCTTCCGCCACTACGGGCTGCCCCTCGAGGTGGAGGGCAACCTCATCCGCACCCGCCGGGCCGACCCATTCCAGGCCCGGGACCTGGTGGTCCCCGGCGACTTCAGCAGCGCGGCCTTCTTCGTCGTAGCGGCCCTCATCACCCCCGAGTCGGACCTCACGCTGGAGGGCGTGGGCCTCAACCCCACCCGCACGGGTCTGCTCACGGTGCTAAAGGAGATGGGGGCCGATATCGCCTGGGCCATCACCGAGGGCGAGGAGGGGGAGCCGGTGGGGTGGATCCGGGCGCGCTCCTCCAGGCTGAGGGGTCTCTCTGTGGACCCCAAGCTCATCCCGCTCATGATCGATGAAATCCCTGCCCTGGCCGCGGCCGCCGCCTGGGCCGAGGGCGAGACCTACATCCCCAACCTGGCCGAGCTCCGGGTCAAGGAGTCCGACCGGCTCTCGGCCATCGCCAAGAATCTAGAGAACCTGGGGGTGCCGGTGGAGGCCGGGGAGGACTGGTTGCGGATTCGGGGCGGGCGGGTCCAGGGCGGGGTGGTGGAGCCCTTCCACGACCACCGCATCGCCATGGCCTTTGCGGTCTGCGGCCTGCCCACGGGGGTGGTAGTGCGGGAGGCCGAGTGGGCCCGCATCTCCTTTCCCAGTTTCTTCGAGGACCTAGAGGGCCTTCGCGGCTAGGGTCATGTGCGGGATCATCACCATCGACGGCCCCTCGGCCTCCGGCAAGACCAGCGTAGCCCAGCGGGTGGCCAGGCGGCTCGGCATCCCCTATATCTCAAGCGGCCTGCTCTACCGGGCCATAGCCCTGGCCTGTTTGCGCGAGAACCTGCCGCCTGAGGCCATCGAGGAGCGCCTACCCCACTACCGCCTCGAGCTTTACCCCACCCAGGGCGAGAACCGGGTCTACCTGAACGGCGAGGAGGTGAGTTCGGCCCTGCACAGCCTTGAGGTGGACCGCTGGGTCTCCGCGGTGGCCCGGCACCCTGGGGTGCGGGCCTTTGTGAACCAGGTGCTGCGGCAGATTCCCCCGCCCTTTGTGGTGGACGGGCGCGACATGGGCCGCGCGGTCTTCCCCGAGGCCTGCCACAAGTTCTACCTAACCGCCAGCCCCGAGGTGCGGGCCCGCCGCCGGATGCCCGAGCGCGGGGCGGCTTTCGAGACCGTGCTGGCCGAGATCAACCGCCGCGACGAGGCCGACCGGCAGCAAAGCGCCCCGGCCCCCGACGCCATCGTCCTGGACACCAGTGCACTGGAACTGGAAGAGGTGGTGGAAGCGGTGCTGCAAAGCCTGGCGGCCTCAAAGTAGAGTGTCCAGCGCGATGGCGACAAGCATGCCCAGGCTTACCCCCACATTGGCGTGGAAGAAGGCCTGGTCCACCCGGCTCAGGTCATCAGGCCGTACCAGCCGGTGTTCGTACCAAAGCAGCCCTCCTACCCCCAGCACCCCCAGGTAGTAGGGCCAGCCCGCCCCGCTCAGGAATCCTGTGAGCAGGAAAAAAGCCAGGGTAAGGGCGTGGCAGGCCCGGGCCACCACCAGGGCCTTCGGGATGCCAAAGCGGGCCGGGACGCTGTGAATCCCGTTCTTGCGGTCGAAATCGTAATCCTGGGTGGCATAGAGGATGTCAAAGCCGGCCAACCAGAAGGCCACCCCGGCCCACAGGGCAAAAAGCGCCGGCTCGAAGGCCCCCGTCACCGCAATCCAACCGCCCGCTGCGGCTGCCCCCACGGTCAGGCCCAGCCAGAAGTGGCAGAGCCAGGTAAAGCGCTTGGTGTAGCTGTAGCCCACCAGGAAGAAGAGGGCCACCGGCAGAAGCTGGGCGGTCAGGGGGTTCAGGTTGAAGGCCGCCAGGCTCAAAAGCAAAAGCCCCACCCCCGCCAAAACCAGCACCTCCCCCGGCCTCACCAGGCCCCGCGGCAGATGGCGGCCTGCAGTGCGGGGGTTGGCCGCGTCGATGTGCTGGTCAATTAGGCGGTTGAGGGCCATGGCCCCGGTGCGGGCCCCCACCATGGCCACCGTCACCCAGGCGAAAACCTCCCAGCCCGGCCAGCCCCGCGCCGCAAGCAGCATCCCCCCGTAGGCAAAGGGCAGGGCAAAGAGGGTGTGCTCGAAGCGGATGAGCTCGAGGTAGGTCTTGAGGCGGCTTAGGCTCAGCATAGGCCCAAGTTTAACTGCTCCGGCCCCCAAGCAGCTTTCCCCAGGACGGCTTCTATCCCTCTCCCCGGGCCACCGGCCGACCCGGCTCGGCCACCCAGTCGCTCCAGGAGCCCCGGTACAAGCGGGCCTTGCGACCCAGCAGGTGCAGCGCCAGCAGGTTGGCCGTGGCCGAGACACCCGAGCCGCAGTAGACCACCAGCTCCCCTTCCAGACCGGCGAAGCGCTCGGCCTGGGCCGAAGCAGGCTTAAAGCGGCCCGAAGGCTCCAACCCCTCCAGCCAATACCGATTGACTGCGCCCGGAATGTGGCCCGCCACCGGGTCCAGAGGCTCCACCTCCCCGCGGTAGCGCTCGGGCGCACGGGCATCTATGAGCACGATGCCTGGTGTTCGCTGGGCTACGTAGGCCGCATCCACCACCATGTCGGCCTGGGGGCGGGGTGTGAGCACCGCCGGCGGATAGGCCTCGAGGCCGGCCACCAAGGGCAGCCCGGCCGCCCGCCAGGCAGTAATTCCCCCGTCCAGCACCGCCACCCGCTCGTGCCCCAGCCAGCGCAGAAGCCACCACAGGTGGGGGGCATAAAAGCCCCCTGCAGGGGGCTCGTCGTAAGCCACCACCAGATGTTCGTCCCCCAGGCCCGCCTGGCCCAGTCTGGCTGCCAGAAGCTCGGGCGGAGGCAGGGGGTGCCGCCCTCCCCTCCGGTCGGGGCGGGGCGGCGCACAAAGGTCCTGCTCCAAGTCAAGGAATATGGCCCCCGGGATATGCCCCGCCGCATAGGCCCGCCTCCCTGCTGTGGGGTCTTGCAGGGAGAAGCGGCAGTCCACCAGCCGCAACCCGGGGTCGCCCAGATGGGCCGAGAGCCAGTCCACGCCGACCAGAGGGTCCACCTATGCCCAAGGCTAACACGCCCTATCCAAAGGGTCTAGGCCTTAGGAGTGGGCAGGGGCGGGTTCTCCTCGGTGTTCTGCAGGTGGGCCCGTTCGATGAGCTCCTTCTCCCAACCGGTGTAGTACTGCTTGACCACCTCCGAGGCGGTTTCCTCGGTCAGGTACTTCACGTTGGAGTACAAAGGCGAGCGGTAGTCCCGCACCCTGCCGCTTCGCAGAGCCTCGATGACCTGCTTGATGCCCTCCTCCACCGTCCACTGGGCTTCGAAGCCCAGGATGTTGCGGATTTTGGAGAAGTCCACCCGGTAGTTACGCCGGTCGCCATCCCGCCCCGAGTCGATGAGTTCGGCGTCGGGCACCAGCTTCTTGACCAGCTCCCCTACCATGCCCAGGGTCATATTGCCCTCGTTGCTGCCCACGTTGAAGGTCTCGTTGTGGACCAACTCCTTGGGGGCCTCCACTGCCAGAAGGACAGCCCGGGCCGCATCCTCCACGTGAACGAAGGGCCGCCACTGGTCGCCGCCGAAGACCGTGATTTTCTTCTCCACCACCGCCTTGGCCGTAAGCAGGTTGACCACCAGGTCGAAGCGGGTGCGGCCCGAAAGACCGTAGATGGTGCCAAAGCGCAGAATCACCACCGAGAACTCGTCGCTTTGCAGCTTGCGCAGAACCTGCTCGGAGGCAATCTTGCTGCGGGCGTAGAGGGAGACCGGGTTGAGGCTGCTGCGCTCGTTGAGCACCATGTCGCTGGCTCCGTAGACCGAGCAGGTGCTGGCGAAGATGAACCGCCGCACCCCCATGCCCTTGGCAATCTCGGCGATGGTACGGGTGGCGACCAGGTTGATCTCGATGGTGAGGTTCTCGTCCAGAGCGCAGGCCGGGTCGCCCACCAGACCCCCCAAGTGCACCACCTTCTCCACCCCACGCATGGCCTGGACCACCTTGTCCACCTGGCGGAAGTCGGCCTGGATGATCTCCAGGTTGGGGTGGTACAGCACCTCGGCGATGGGTTCCTTGCCGAAAAGCAGCAGGTCGAGCAGGCGCACCCGGTAGCCCCGCTCGAGCAAGCGGGGCAGCAGGGCCGAACCGATGTAGCCGGCCCCCCCGATCACCAGAATGGTGCGCTCGGGAGTGGAAAGGGCAGGGATGGGGTCCTTGGCCTCGGCCCGGGCCTTGCGCTCGAGCTCCACCCGGTACCAGTAGTGCACCCAGGCCCTGGCCCCCAAAGCGAGCCCCAGGGTGAAGAGCAGGCCGAGTAGGACCACCGAGCCGGGCGGATTGGGCACGACGGGCAGCACGAAGGCAGCAAAGCCGTAGATCAGGTAGGCCAAGCCCACTGCCTGGGCCACCACCAGCATCTTGTAACGGCCCTGGTAGGCCCGGCTCCGGGTGTAAAGACCGTTGGCGGCAAAAACAAAAAAGCTTAGGGGCATCAGCAGGGCCAGGTTCCTAAGGAGGACCTGCAGGTACTCCGCCAAAACAGGCCGGGCCCCCGCGCCATAGGTGGCCAGCAGGTGAAGGGTCATGGCCGCGACAAGGCTCAAGAAGACCATGAGCTGATCGGCCAAAACCCGTAGCAAGACATCGGGACTCCAGCGCAACTCCTTCAAATTCCTAAGCACAACCCCACCCCCTAGCGCGTAGCCTCTTCCATGACCCGCTCCACCGCGTCGGCGGTGGCCCGCATGTGCTCCAGTGTGAGCGTAGGGTGCACCAGAAACATCAAAGCGGTCTCCCCCAGCTCCTTGGCCACCGGCAGCCGCTCGGCGGGCTGCCAGCCCCGGCGGGTGAAGGCCTTCTCCAGATAAACCTCGCTGCAGCTCCCGGTTGAGCAGGGAATCCCGCTCTCACCGATGGCCAGCATGATGCGGTCGCGGTTCCAGCCCGGCTTGAGCATCTCCGGGCGCACGTACACGTAGTACTTGTAGTAGGCGTGGTAAAGATGGTCGGGCACCTCGGGCACCCGTAGGGAGGGAATCTGCCGGAAGCGCTCGCTCAGGTAGTGGGCGTTCTCCCGCCGCTTTTCCACCCATCCATCCAGCTTTTTCAGCACCACCCGGCCAATGGCCGCCTGCACCTCGAGCATCCGCCAGTTGGTGCCGAAGTCCTCGTGCAGCCAGCGGTAGCCCGGGGGGTGGGAACGGTTGTAAACCGCATCGTAGCTCTTACCGTGGTCCTTGAAGCTCCAGGCCCGCTCCCAGAGGGCATCGTCGTTCAGGGTGAGCATGCCCCCCTCGCCGCCTGTGGTGAGGATTTTGTCCTGGCAGAAGCTCCAGGCCCCTGCGTGCCCGAAGGAGCCCACGCTCCGCCCCTTGTACCTGGCCCCATGGGCCTGGGCGCAGTCCTCGATGACCCAAAGCCCATAGCGCTCGGCCAGGGCCATGATGCCCTCCATATCGGCCGGCCAGCCCGCCAGGTGCACCACAACGATGGCCTTGGTGCGGGGGGTGATGACCTTCTCGATGCTTTGTGGGGTGATAAGGCCGCTGTCCCGGTCCACATCCGCGAAGACCGGCCTGGCCCCCCGCATCACCGCCGCGCTGGCCGAGGCGATGAAGGTGCGGGGGGTGGTAATCACCTCATCCCCCTCGCCCACACCCATGGCGTAGAGGGCCAGCTCGAGCGCCACCGTCCCGTTGTGCAGGGCGATGGCGTGCTTGGTGCCCACGTACTGGGCGAACTCACGCTCAAACTGGCGACCCTCCTGGCCCGTCCAGTAGTTCACCTTGCCCGACTGCAGAACCCTTACCGCGGCCTCAATCTCGTCGGGCTCGAAATAGGGCCATGGTGCAAAGGGTAGCGTGCTGGAAGAGGTCTTGAGCATGGCGGCTCCTACGCGGGGCTTTTGCCCCAGGATGGCTACAGGTTGTAGGGTAAGCCAGGCGGCGTTATGGCGACGTTATTCGCTCAGGAGTGCGGCGCCCAACCGGATTTGGGTTCTCGTTACTGGGCCAAAGCGGGCTCCGCTCAGGGGCAACACGACAGTAACGCACCGGATAACGAAAGCCCCGGCTCGTGTATCTTGGTGGCATGCAAAGCTTCAAAGCTTTGGTGGTGGAATCGGGGGAGCCCTACCGCGCAGTGCTGCGGGAGGCCCGGCTAGAAGAGCTGCCGCCCGGGGAGGTGCTGGTCCGGGTGGCCTACAGCAGCCTCAACTACAAGGATGGCCTGGCCATCACCGGAGCCGGCAAGGTCATCCGCAGCTTTCCCATGGTGCCGGGGATTGATCTGGCTGGGGTGGTGCTGGCCTCCGAGAGCCCCGAGTTCCAACCCGGGGACGAGGTAATTCTGACCGGCTATGGCATCGGCGAGCGGCACTGGGGGGGCATGGCCGAGCTGGCCAGGGTGCGGGCAGAGTGGCTGGTGCCCCTGCCCGAGGGCTTGAGCCTGAAGGAGGCCATGGGCATCGGCACCGCAGGCTTCACCGCCATGCTTGCGCTCATGGCCCTGGAGGCCCACAGCATAGACCCCGCGCGCGAGGTCCTGGTCACAGGGGCCGCCGGCGGGGTGGGCAGCCTGGCCGTGGCCCTTCTGGCCCAGCGGGGCTACCGGGTGGTGGCCGCCACCGGCCGCCCAGGCGAGGAGGCCTATCTGAGGTCCCTCGGGGCCGCCGAGGTCCTGGAGCGCAGCCTGCTCACCGCCCCGGCCCGCCCCCTGGAGTCCGAGCGCTTCGGCGGGGCGGTGGACACGGTGGGAGGGGCGGTGCTGGCTGGGGTCCTGCCCCGCATGGCCTACGGCGGCAGCGTGGCGGCTTGCGGCAACGCGGGGGGTGCTAGGCTCGAGACCACCGTCTTCCCCTTCATCCTGCGGGGGGTGAACCTGCTGGGCATTGACTCGGTGATGTGCCCGCGGGAGAAACGCCGGCTGGCCTGGCAACGCCTGGCCCGTGAGCTGCCCAAGGCCTTGCTCGAGGCCACCGTCAAGACGGTGACCCTGGACGAGGTGCCGGCTTTGGCCCAGGCCATCCTGCAGGGCCAGGTGCGGGGACGGGTGGTGGTGCAGCTCGCCCCCTAATTCAGGCTGATCTCCTCGATTCGTCGGGGCAGGTTGCGGGGGGCCGCTTCGAACCGCAGGGGGCTCGCCGGTATCAAGGAGCTGCGCCCGCCCTGGGTAATCTCGCCCTGAAGGAAAAAGCTCACCCGGGCCGCGCTGTGCTCGGGGCGCAGGGGCACGGGTGGGGCCGGGGGGCACGGGGCCAGGATGCTCCGCCCCGACTCATCAAAGCCCAGGCAGTCCGAGTAGCGCACCACAAAGCCCCGAGGCTGTACGTAGTCGGCCAGGAGGTTGCCGCTGCTTTGGCTGAGGGTGGTCGGGATGGCGGCAGGCAGACCGTTGGGCAGCCGCCTCGGACCCACCGGTACAAACTCCTCGTAGACGTAGAGCAGCCATTTATCGTTGTTGGCGGGGTCGGGGCCGGGATTCTCGGCCCCGCTGGCCTGCCGTACCACCCAGCCCCGCTGCAAGGGGTAGATCATCACGAATTTAACCACCTCCACCCCATTGCGCAGGGTGGGCGGCTGGAGCAGGGCGATGGCCGGGTCGTCGCCAATCTGCCAGGTGTTGTTGCCGCGGAGGGGGTTGCGCACCGTGTACCCCTGGGCACCACCAACGGTGAGGGTGGTCCCCGGGGGGTAAAGGAAGGCCGCGGTCGCAACGTAATCGCTAATCAGGTTGCCCGCGGTGCGCAGGTCTTCGGTGAGAAGTTGGGAATTCTGCACAAAGCGCAGGCTTTCATTGCTGCTGCGCAGCCCCGCCCCAATCAGGGCCAGAATGGCCACCCCGACCACCGCCGCAATCAGCATCTCGATGAGGGTGATGCCCAGGTTCCGCATACTGCCTCTATAAGGGAGGGCGCACCACTTCGGTGGTGAAACGGTAGCTGCGGCCCTGGGGACCCGAAAAACTCAGCGTCACCCGCCGCAGCACCACCTGTTGGCCTAGGGTCTGTGCGTCTTCCTGCTCCACCCTCAGGTCGGCAAAACCAACGGGCAAGGGGAGGCTGGGGAGGGCGGCGGCCTCAAAGGCCGTCTCGCTCGACCACAAAGCCCGCAGGTTGTCGAAGTAGCTGCGGGCATAGGCCTGGGCCTGGGTGTCGATCTGGGCGTTGCGGGTGAGGGTGAAGCTCGAGCCAAAATAGGTGAGCATGAGTATGGTGATGGAAACGACCGCCAGCGCCACCATCACCTCCACGAAGGAAAAACCGCTACGGCGCACGCACCACCACCTTCCCGGTGCTGCCCACGATGTTCACCTGCAAGACCCGCCCTCCGGGCCCCTTTAGGGCGTAGGTGCTGTTGGCCGCGCTCACCAGACCATAGGGGGCATAAAAGGTAACGCTGCCCCCCTGGGGCACCGCCTGGAAGACCACCCCCGCCGGCAGCGACCTGGGGGGCAGGGTGGCCAGACGGCTGGTCTGGCCCACCCGGTAGGTGCTGCCTCCCTGGGCGGCCTGAAAGGTGAAGTTTGCTGACTGGCGCCGGGCCTGCTGGCGGATGTTCATCAGCTCGGTGGCCACCTGGGTGGCGGCCTCGCGCAGCACCAGGCTCTCCCGGTAGGCCCGGAGGGAGACAAAGCCCACCCCGAGAAGAATTCCCAATACCGCCAGCACCACCAATAGCTCCAGCAGGCTAAGCCCTTCCCTGCTCACTGCCCCACCACCTCCCAAACCCCTCGCGTGAGCTGGACCCGCTGGCCTCCAGGAATACGCGGCCGCAGGCGGGCATCGTGGTAGATGTCGAGCTTGACCGGGGCCAGCACCCCTGTGTCGGCCGCTACCAAGGCCCCCCGCAGGTCCCAGCGCCCGCCCAGGTTGTAGCCGCGCCCGTTCTGGATCACGCTGAAGATGGCATTGGCCGAGTACAGGAGGCCATCGGTCCGGAAAGCCCCGGCCGGGCGCTGACGCACAGTCTCGTTCCAGAGCTGCTTGAGGGCCTGGCTGGGGAAGAAGGCCGAGGTCAGCTCATAGCGCACCGCTCGGCTCAAAACGGCATCTACCTGGGCCTGGCTCAGGGCCACGCTGCCCAACGAGACCTCTCCCTGGCAGGTGTGCACCCGGGCCCCAGCCTGGAGGGGCTGGTAGGTGCCGTAGGCGGCGGGGTCATGCACGCACCCCCCTCCAAAGTAGACCCGGTCCTCCCCGTAGGTGTAGAAGCGGGGCCGGTAGGTGTTGTCCCGCAACCAGCGCTGCAGCTCGCTACGGTTGAAGTTGGCCACCTCAGCCAGGGTCAGGTTGGGGCGGTAGCCCACCTCGGGCGCCCCGCTGCCGCAGCCCGGCTGTTCAGGGTTGGCCTGGCATTCGCTAAAGGGAAGCTGCAAGCGGTTGGCCTCCAGCAGGTTGATTGCATCGGCCTGCCAGGTATCGATGCTGAGGAAGTCCCCCATCAGGATGTTGCCCCCTGCCACCAGGTTGAGCTGGGGTAGGCGGCTTGGGTCGCGGTAGTCGCAGTCCCGCAGGTCGCCCCCCTGGCCGCAGTCGTAGACCAGGTCGCCCAGAATGTAGATGCTGCCACGGACCAACAGGGTGCCTACCCCCCGCACCCGCCCCCGGATCACCGCATCCCCGTTGATGAAAACCGTACCCGAAAGGGTGATGGGCGTGACCGAGCCGTCGATGATCACGTGGTTCCGAGGAAGGCCTAGGTCCTCAGCGGTTAGGGTCTGCACCCCCCCAGCCTCGGGCCAAGCGATGGTGGAGGGGTTGATGCGCATAGCAGCGGTGATGCGCCCTGGGGTATAGCTCTCGTTGCGCCCCGCCAGGCTCGAGCGCACCTCGGCCTCCCACTCCTCATCGTCAATCCAGCGGTCCCCGTCGTCGTCCTGAATCGGCAGCGGGAAACGATCGGGCAGCTCCCCGTCCGGATAGCGCCCGCCAAATTGGGCCAGCTCCGCGCTGGTGGGGTAGTTGTAGTAGAGGTTCTGCGGTGTCTGACAGTTGCTGGGGGTGCTGCAGTCGGCGGGTGTGGGGCGGAGAAGGGTGGTGGAGCGGATCCGGGTCTGGCCAGGTTCAAGGGTGGTGAAGTAGCGGCTGGAAGGCTCAAACCGCCCACTGCGCTGCTGGCGGACGCTGCCCCGGCTTAAAAGGGCCCCGTGGACCACCCCCGCTTCTTGGTCGTCGCGCATAATTAGGTCCTCGAGCACCCCCACCTTGACCCGGCGCCACCAGGTGCTGGGATCGTTGGGGTTGGGCAGGCCGCGGAAGGCGTCCATGCTGCGCACCTCAAGGTGGCAGAAGATGCAGTCGGCCTTGTTGGTCAAAAGGGGAAAGTCAAAGGGAAAAGGGGCTTGGGCGATGCGCAAAACCTGCCTAAGCCGCCGGGTGGTGCCGTCGGGCAGGGTACCGGTCGAGAGCACGGTGAGCTCGATCTGGGGCTCACCCGAGGAAGTGGATGTATCCTTCCGGGAAACCTGCACCGCAAAGCCGCTTCCATCCGGCAGGCGCTGGGGGGCGCCGAAGAGGTCGATGGTATCTCCGTCGGAGACCAGGCGGTCGAGGGCCAGGCGGTAGCCGGTAAGGCTGGCCGAATTGCTCTCAGCCAGCACCTGGTGCCAAAGCCGGGCCACCGCCCGCTCGAGGCCGGCCTCGGCGGCGAACTGGGCCTGGGAGGTGCGCAGGGCGTCTTGGGCGTTGCGTCGATTGCTAAGAGAGGTGAGGGCGGCAATGCTCACCAGAATGACCGCAATGAACATGAAAACCAAGGCTGAAACCAGGGTAACTCCTTGTGGGCTGCGCATGGACCAACCTCCGGGGTACAGGGGGGCAATACATCACCTCTCACCATAGCAAAGCCCCCCTACCCCAGGTAACCCCTGTCTGGGGGCCCCTTCAGAGTAGGCCCAAGGCGCGGGCCCGCTCCAGCGCTTCGATGCGGTTGCGGGCCCCCAGCTTTTCATACAGCCGCAAGAGGTGGTCCTTGACTGTTTCAGGGGATAACTGCAGGCGGCGGGCGATTTCCTTGGTAGAAAGCCCCTGGGCCATCCAGGCCAGCACCTCCTGCTCCCGAAGGGTTAGCCGGGGCAATTCGGGCGCCCGCAGGCGCGGCTCCAGGCCCCGCTCGAGCCGCCTGAGCCGCTCGGCCAGCACCTCTGGAGGCAGCTCCTTCAACCAGTAGGCATCGGCCCCAGCATAAGCGGCCTGTTGCAACAGCACGGGCTCGTTGAAGGTGGTGAGCAGCGCGATTATCCCCCGGTAACGCCTATCGCGCAGGGCCCTGGTGGCGGCAATCCCGTCCAGCTTTGGCATCCGCACATCCAGCAGCACCCCATCGGGCAAAAGCGCTAAAGAGCGCTCCACCGCCT
Source organism: Meiothermus sp. QL-1 (assembly GCF_003351145.1). Classification (NCBI taxonomy): domain Bacteria; kingdom Thermotogati; phylum Deinococcota; class Deinococci; order Thermales; family Thermaceae; genus Meiothermus; species Meiothermus sp. QL-1. Next base: position 94,736 of record NZ_QQSV01000007.1, read on the forward strand.
CCTCCCCATCGCCGGCCTCCCCCACCACCCCAAAGCCCGCCCGCTCCAAGGCCACCCGCAGGCCCATGCGGAAGAGTGGGTGGTCATCGGCGATGAGGAGGCGCATGACTGCAGTTTAGTAGACCTGCTCCCGCTGGCCAAAGCTCAGGGGGGTGGCCACGCTCACCTGAACCACCCCAGTGGTGGGGAAGAAGGGCGGGGCGCGGTCCTGCATCCTGGGATCGTAGGTGAACTGGCGCGCGTAGCCAGCGGTCATCTGGCCGGTGCTGCTGTTGAACTGCCCGAAAGCCCCATAAGTATACTGGATGATACCGCCCTGAAGCCGAATCGCACCCTTAGGACTGATGCTGCTGAAGTTCTGCACCGCTACCTCGCCCCTGGAGGTCATCAGAACCCCATGAATGGTCAGGTCCTGTAGCGAGTTGTTGTCTCCGCTGCCCAGCAGGATATCCCCATCCTGGCTGTAGACCCCAAGGATGTTATCGGCCGAGAGGTTGCTACAGGTAGCCCGGGTCACCGTGTTGCCGCTGCGGGTGGGGGTGCCGGTGCAGGCTGGGTTTTGATACTTGAGGTCGCCCCGAATCTGGATGTTCTTGCCGCTCCCAGCGTTGGCCACGGTAATCTGGGCAAAGGAGGCCAGGGCCGGCGGGGCCGTGTTGGGGTCGCTGCTGTTAGAGCGGCTGGGCCCAGTGAGGTTGTTGATGCTGCCTTCTGCAAAAATCATCCCGTTGAAACCGATCCGCTCCACCACCCATTGCACCCCGCTGAAGCGGTAGAGGATGCCATCGGAGCCATAGCGGTAAAGAAGGCGGCTGCTCCCAGTACAGCTCGCTGTAAGACAGACCTCGATGTACTGAAAGGGCGAGGTGGCCGGGGTGCAGACCCCAGCGCTGTTGCAGCTTGGGGGGTTGCCGCTCGCATCCCCGGCAAAGAGGGTTAGCCGGGCCACATCCGAGTTGATGTACAGCCCTCCCGCCAAGGCCGCGCTCCGCTGGTTCTGGGCGTTGGCCGGCATGGGAATGAATGGCTCCTGCCAGTTCACCCTTGGGTTGCCCTCGAATGTGGGCGCATGGGTAACACCCCCGCTGGTCCAGGAGGGCGCGTTGGGGTTGGTCATCTGGGAAGGAGCGAGGAAGGTGGTGGAGCTGCCAGAACCAAAAAAGGCCCCCGGGCTGATGCTCCCGTTGCAGCTACTCTCCCCCGCATCGGTGCAGCCCGCACTGGTCACATACCCCCCAAACCAGGGGTTAAAGGAGAAGCGGAAGCGCTCGTTGGTGTGAATGGGTCCATCGAACAAGGTGCCGCTGGTAAACCAGATTGCGGTGTTGGCCCGGTTGCGGTGCCGGTTGGTAAAAAGGGCGTAGCGGGCAAAGCTGCCGTTGGTGAGCAAAAAGCGGTACTCCCCCTGCACCAGCACGTTGCGCTGGTAGGGGGTGCCGGGCGAGGCCGTGACCAGCATCACGTAGGGCAGGGCATACCCCTGGGTCTGTCGGGTGAGGGGGGTGGCCGGGTTGTTGTCGTTGTCCACCACATACCCTGAGGGCAACTCGGCCCCTGCAGGAAAGGGCTGGCCGCAGACCGAGGTCTTGACGAAGTAAATGCGCACCTGCACGGTAGCCCCAGAGCCATCCGGGGCAAAGTTTCGGTTGCAAATCAAGGTGTTGACGCTGTTTTGCAGGTTGGCTGCCAGCAGGGAGAGCCGCGTGGCCACCGTGGCCGGGTTGGGCAGAATGTCATTGCCCCCGTAGTACCAGATATCGCTGGTGCTGATGCCCCCCTGGCTAGGGCTAGCCGAACGCACCAGGCTCTCCAATGCCATGCGCACCTCGTTGGCCAGCAGGGCCGAGGCCGCCACCGCTCCCCCCCGGGCCAGGTTGACCGCCTGGGCCACAGCGGTATTGTCCCGGCTGGCGCGCAGGTCGTTCATGGTACGGGTGAACACCAGGCCGCTGACCACGCTCAGGACCAGGATTATGGTCAACGCCACCACAATTGCGATGCCTTCAGAACGCCTCATGGGTTGCATGTGCTCACCGTCCTTGCCTCGTAGTAGAGGGTGTTGATCATGTCCACCTGACCGGTATAGGTCCGCTCCACATTACGGCCCCGCAGAGGCACCTGGACACCCAGGGTAAACTGCACCCGCCGCAAAGCGTACTCCGCTCCTCCGCTGGTGAAGTACACCTGCGCGCGGTTATTTACCAGGTACCCACTGGGGTTCCGCTCCTCACTCAGAGTGGTTCCACTGCGCCTACGGTAGACATAATCGACGCGGAAGTTGCTTACATCATAGGCTACGTCGGTTGGCGCGGGGTCCCCCTGAACCCGATAGATCAGCTTGCGGTTGTTGGCGTCGTAGCTGTAGCCCATCAGGTTGACCACCGAGGCCAGCGTCTCCGTGGTCACGCTGATAGGCAGGTTGGCGCAGGTGGTGGCAATGGTATACAGGTTGAGGCCGCTGACCACCGGCGTGCTGGACGCGCGGGTCAACACTGCATTGCCGTTGCCATCCACCAAAATAAGGCGGCTACCCGCAGGAATTTCGCTGGTAAGCGTAGGGGAGTTGCTGACCAGGGTAAAGCCACCGCCGGCCACCGCGGTCACGGTGTAACCAGCCCCACCGGCCACCTGGGCAAAGGAAATACCGGTGGCGTTGCTATCGAAGGGAACGTGGGTAATCACCGCAAAGGCTGCGGTGCGCAGATCCTGGCTCAGCACCTCCAGCACCCTTCGGGCCTTGTTCTGAGCACTGCTGATGGCCTCGTTGGCCTGGTTGAGCTGGAGGCCCTGGATGCTGGTGCTAAAAGCAATGGACATCACCAAAACCAGCACTAAAAGGGCCAACAAAAGCTCGAGCACAGTAAACCCTTTGGTACGCAAGGCAGCCTCCTTCAGTTAATGTTGGTCACCAGCTCATTGCCGGCTAGGGCCGGCGACGGCCCCACGATGCTCTGGCGCACGCACTGCTCCCCCTCGGGGCTGCGCCAGCAGACCTCGATGCGGTACTGGCTCACCTGCCAGCCGCTGCCCGCCCAGGAGGGGGTTCCTTGGTTGGTGATGCTGGCACGGTACAGGCCAATGTTGCCGAACTGCTGCTCGGCGGTCAGGGTAGCGAAGCCCGTGGTGGAGCTGCTGAGCTGGCCATAGTCCCAGTTAAAGCTGCTGCCCGCTGGGGGTAGGGCGCGATCATCGGCTTCAAGGATCTGCCGGCCCAGAAAGATGCCGATCTGGTTGGCCTGGGCCCGTCCACCCACCACCGCGCTTTGGCGGATGTTGCCCACCAGCAAGGTGGTGAAAATCCCTAGCACCACGGCCAAGGCCCCCGCCGCCACAATCACCTCTATGAAGGTCAGGCCTCGGGTGTTCATTGCCGCCGCACCTCCCCAATCAAAGTCGCCGTTAGGGTGAAGGTCTGGCCGTTGGCCGTGATGGTGAACTGGCGATTGGGGGGAAAGCTGCTGGAGAAGTTAACCTTGCCCGGCGAGGTAAAGGTGGCCAGGGTTCCCTGCGGTAGACTGCAGCTCACCCCTGCAGGGAGGGTGACACTGCGCAACACGCTCCCGTCCACCTGGGACTCTACCCGCAGCGTATTGCCGCTGCGCACCAGGAGGAAGTTGGTGCCCCCGCGGCTGGCGGCTGCCGTGGCCCCCTGCCAGAAAAGCTGGCGGATCTGGTCCACCGTGGCCAGGGCTTCCTGGCGCTGGGCGAGATTGCGAAACTGGGCCAGGCCAATCCCGGCGGCCACTCCTAAGATAGCCATCACCACCAACAGCTCGAGCAGGGTAAAGCCCCAACCAGCTATAAGAGGTCGGTAAGAGGAACGCCACATAGCCCCCTAAGTCTGGGGTAGCGACGAAAATCACAAAACCCCCCGCTGGGGGGTCTTCCGTTACGTCGTTCAGATTCGCATCCCCACCCCAAGGGCTTTTTTTCTCGGTAAGAAAGGCCCTTTGACAGGTTGAAGCCCCCGGCCTCTCTCATGTTCAAAAATCACCGCGGCCCCAGCCACAGGCGCAGCCGGCTGCCCGGATAGGGCAGGGCCAGACACTCCAACCTTCCCCCGTGGGCCTCGGCCACCCGCCGGGCCACGTAGAGCCCAAGCCCCGCGCTCCCCGCCCGCACCCCCCGCAAGCGCTGGCTGCGGAAGGGCTGGGAAAGAATCTCCAGGCTATCGGGTAGGCCCGGGCCGTCGTCCTCCACCTCGAGCCACCCCTCCCCCGCCCGAAGCACCACCCGGCTTTTGGCGTGGCGCAGGGCATTCTCGGTCAGGTTGGCCAGGGCCCGCTCGAGCAAAAGCCGCTCAGCCCGCGCCAGCCCAGCCCCTTCAATCTCCAAGCGCAGGCCGCGCCTCTGGGCCTGCTGGGCATAGCGCAGGCGGAAGTCCTCCAAAATGGCCCGCAGGTTGAGGTTCTCGGGCTCTACCCGGCGCGCTTCCAGGCGACTGGCGGTGAGCAGGTTCTCCACCAGAAGATAGCTGCGGTAAAGCTCCTCCTTCAGTGTCCTGAGCATCTCCTTGCGCTTTTCAGGCCCAATTTTATCGGCCTCCTCCAAATACTCCAGGGCTCGCAAAGCGGCCAGAAGAGGGGTCTTCAGGTCGTGGGTGAGGGCGGCATAGGTGGCCTCGCGGGCCTCCAACAGCTCGCGCAGGTGTAAGAGCAGCTCCTCGAAGCCCTCCCGTAGTTGCGCAATCTCCGCAGGGGGCGGCTCCTTGGGTGAGGGCAGGGAAAGCTCGGCCAGGGCACGGCCCGACCCGCGCAGATAGTGCAGGCTTCGGGTTAGCTCGTCCACCGGGCGCAACAGGGCGCCGGCCAGCCAGTAACCCACCAGCGCCGCCAAAAACGCCAGCACAAAAAGCCACAACAGCAAAAAAAACTGCACTTCCCCAGAGGAAAACCAAAAGGTAAGGGCGATGACCAGGTTGGGAAGGAAAGCCAAAAGCCCAATCACCCAGGCCAGCTGGTGCTTGAGCGGCATGGTTCCAGTCTATTACCCTGAGGCCCATGACCTTTGGCGAACTCGCCCTGCTGCAGGATTCGCGGGGCCGCACCTACCTCTTCCGCTTGCAGGAGGGAGGGGCCTTCCACTACCACCGGGGTTTCATCCGTCACGAGGCCATTCAGGCCGCAGGCCCTGGCGGCCGGTTGGTTACCCCCCATGGCGAAGTCTTTACCGTACACCGGCCCAGCCTGGAAGACTACGTGCTCAAGATGCCCCGCGCCGCCACCCCCACCTACCCCAAAGACGCCATCACCCTCTGCCTGCTGCTCGACCTGGCCCCCGGCATGCGGGTGCTGGAGGCGGGCTCGGGCTCAGGTGGGCTGACTTTGTTCCTCGCCCGGGCGGTAGGTCCCTCAGGAGAGGTGCACAGCTACGAGAACCGCCCCAGGCACCTGGCCCAGGCCCAGCACAACCTGCGGGCCTTCGAGGACTGGGGCAACGTGACCTGGGTGGAAGCCGATCTGGCCCAGGCCGAGCTACCCCTCGACTTCTTCGATGCTGTGGCCCTAGACATGATGGAGCCCTGGAAGGTGCTGCCGGCGGTGACCCCCGCGCTAAAGGTAGACCGCTTCCTGGCCTGCTACCTCCCCAACCTGACCCAGGTGCTCACCCTTTTGCAAAGCATCGAAGCGCAAAAGCTGCCCTACTTGCTCGAGCGCACCCTGGAGGTGCTGCACCGCGAGTGGGAGATCCGCCCCCCCGTGGCCCACCCCAGGTTCCAGCAAGTGGGGCATACCGCTTTTCTGGTGCAGCTTCGAAGACTCAAGGACTGATCGACGCAAGGCTCTCCTAACCCTAGGTCTGGTGGAAGACGTCAACCCGGTGCAGATGGGCAACGAGGCGGCCTCAGCCTACCCCGGACGTGGGGTGGTCTTCCGCAATGTCAGCGTGCGGGACAACATCTGCACCGACCAGGGCCGGGGGAGCCCCCTGTCGGGCGGGGCAAGCTTCATCGGCTCACCCGACTCGGTCAACCTGCGCATCGAGAACTCCCGCTACTACAACCTCTGCCACCTGGTGGTGTGGGATCGGCGGGTTTTCACACTGGTTGAATTAAGACAGGAGAACTTCATTCCGAAGACGCCCTTCAGGGCAAAATTCGGCTGGGAGTAAGCCGCCTCTAGCCGACAAACCGGCGAAGCATGGCCGCTATTTGAGCCGGCTTTTTATGATCGCCCCTGGCGATATCGTTCGCGCAAAGGGTCAAAAACTCCTGGAGAATCAGGGCAGAAGCCGACTCCATAGCTCTCTTGGCGGCCGTCATCTGGGTCAGCACCTCCTCGCAGGAGCGCCCCTCCTCCACCATTCTTTGCAGACCCCGCACCTGCCCCTCAATACGGCGCAGACGCTTTAGGATTCCCTCCAGGGTTTCCCCGTTGAGCTGGCTCGTGTTCACAAATTCAGTCTATACCACACTCAGGCCATTACCTCCTCGGGGTGGTACTTGTTCCAGTAGCGCACCAACCCGTCCACGCTCATCCGGGCCGGATTGGCCAGCTCGTACACCCCCATCTCCTCGGGCGAAAGGCCCGCCTTGCGCAGCTCCTCCATCACCCAAGCCTCGAACTCCGCCACCATCTCTTCGCGGGGCTGGCCCGCCTTGAGCCGCTCCTTGACCCAGTCGGCCCAGGTCCGCAGCCGATGCCCCAACCCCTCCAGATGGGCTTCTACATCCTCGAAGAGGCCGAAGTGGGTGAGGTAGAGGCGGCGGGGCCCAAGGGCCCGCAGCTTGGCCAGGGATTGCAACCAGCCTTCGAGGTGAACCTCCGGGGGCGGGCAGGGCGGCAGGGCCAGCCCGCGACCGATTCGCACCCCGGCTATATCCCCGGCAATCAGGGCCTCCCTGCCAATCAGGTAGGCGTGGTGGTGGCTGGCATGGCCCGGGGTCTCCACGGCCCGAACCTCCACCCCTCCCAGCCGCACCACCTCACCGTCTTCCAGCGCGCGTACCTGCTTTTCTGGCACCGTGCCCATCTGGCCCCAGAGGGTCTCCATCTGCTCGCCGTAGATGCGCTGGGCCGAGGTCCAGAGCCTGCTGGGGTCGACCAGGTGGGGCGCCCCCCTGGGATGAACGTAGATGGTTGCTCCCCGCTCGGCCATGCGCCAGGCCGCGCCCGCATGGTCCAGGTGGATGTGGGTCACGAACACGTGCCGCACATCTGAAGCCGCATACCCCAGCCCGTTGAGGCCATCCAGCAGGGTCGAGAAGCGCGACTCAGGCCCAGTTTCGAAGAGCACCGGCCCTTCTTCCGTCTCCAGCAGGAAAGCGGCGATGACCTGCGGGGCCCGGTCTTGTAGGTCGAGGATGTGGATCACGAGCCCATTCTACGGGAACCCAGCAAACCCTTGCCAACCCATTCTGGCTTTGCTATATTCATAGCTGCCATTGGCGGGCGTTCCGCGATAGCTCAGTTGGTAGAGCGCTCGACTGTTAATCGAGTGGTCGCAGGTTCGAGCCCTGCTCGCGGAGCCAAAACCCCGGGAGACCCCGGGGGTTTTGCTTTAGAGTCTCCCCGCCTCGATAATCCGGCCCAGAAACTGCTGGGTACGCTCACTCCGGGGGCTTTTGAATATGGCCTCGGGCGGCCCTTCCTCGTGCACCACTCCTCCGTACAGAAAGCAAACCTTGCTGGCCACCTCGCGGGCAAAGCCCATCTCGTGGGTGGCCAGAATCATGGTCATCCCCTCCTGGGCCAGCTCGCGCAGGAGATTCAGAACCTCCGAGACCAGCTCGGGGTCCAGGGCCGAGGTAATCTCGTCCAGAAGCAGCAGGGTGGGTTCCATGGCCAGCGCTCGCGCGATGGCCACCCGCTGCTGCTGCCCCCCTGAAAGCTGGTCGGGGTAGGCCTGGGCTTTGTGCTCGAGCCCGATCCGCTTCAACAGGGCCATGGCCTTTTCCCTGGCCTCGGCCTCGGGGAGCCCGAGCACCCTGGTGGGGGCTAGGGTGATGTTCTGCAGCACGGTCATGTGGGGAAAAAGGTTGAAGCTCTGAAACACAATCCCCACCTCCCGCCGCAGGGCATTGAGGTCCACCCCAGGCCCGGTGATGCGGTCCCCCCTGAGCCGGATCTCCCCCCCCTGGATCTCCTCCAGCCCGTTGATGCAGCGCAGCAGGGTGGACTTCCCGCACCCAGAAGGACCGATAAGACAGACCACCTGGTGTTCCTCTACCGTAAGACTGAGGCCCCGCAGCACCTCGTTGGCCCCAAAGCGCTTGACCACGTTCTTCACTTCTAAAAAGCCCATCTAGCCTCCTAAGCCCCCAGCCTAGCCCTGGCGCATCCGGGCCCGGTCGCGCTCCACCAGGCGGTCCACCAGACGGGTCTGGGGAATGGTGATCAGGATGAAGATGATGGCCACGGTGGTTACCGCCGAAAGGTTGAAGTCGTTGGAGGCGATGATGCGGGCCTGGTTGAAGGCGTCGATTACCCCCACCACGTTCACCAGAGCAGTATCCTTTTGCATGCCAATGAAGTTGTTGAGCAGCGGCGGGATAATCCGCCGCACCGCCTGGGGGACGATTACGAAACGTAGGGTCTGGCCATAGGAAAGGCCCAGGCTGCGGGCCGCGGCCCATTGGCTGGGATGGATACTCTCCAGGCCTGCCCGGTAGACCTCGGCCATGTAGGCCCCGTAGGTCAGGGTTAGGGCCAGCACCGCCAAAGCCTCTAGGGGCATGTTGCGGAAAAAGCCGATGCCGGTGAGGGGCAGGCCAAAGCCCACCAGGTAGATCACGATGATGGAGGGCAGGCTGAGGAAGGCATCGGTGTAAAAGGTGGCCAAGAAGCGGATGGGCTCAGCCGGCTTGCCGGGCAGCAGCTTGGCGATGGCAATAAAAAGGCCCCAGATGAGGGAGAGCACCCCAGCGAAGACGAAGATCACCACGTTCACCCAGAAGGCCCTCAGGATGAGCTCGAAGGAGTTGGCGATGAGCTCGAGCTGAAAGAAAGTCCGCCCCACCGCCACATCGTTGGCGATGAAGAAAAGCACCAGCAGCAAGAAAATCACCCAGGCCCCGGCATAGCCCAGGGTGAAGTAGGCCCAGGTATGGGCCCCGGCGCTGTGGACCCGCGCCGCAATCAGGTCCTCGCGCCGCAGGGCCCGCCGGGCAGCCCTGGCCTCGGCCAGGCCGCGCAGGGCAGGCCAGAGCAAGGCCAGCGGCAGCAAAGCCGCTATAAGCAGCAGAAAATCGGCCCAGAGAGCCTGAAAGCCGTTTTCGCTCATCACCTGCTTAACCCGCTGCATCACCCAGGCGGTGGCCAGCACCACCCCAACCGCCACCCCGAGGGCCCCCCCGGCCAAGGCCAGCCCGTCTCGAGGCACCCCCGGGGTAGACCGCCCTCCCCTTGCAGAACCCGGCCCCATCATGGGTAAGAGATTTTACCCAAAAAAGCCGGGGGCACACCCCCGGCGCACCAAACCCCACCCCTAGGGCTTCCAGACCGGCACCGTGGTGGGGTCCACCCCCCATTCCTTGGCCAGATAGGTCTGGGCCAGCTTCTTGAGCACCCCTTCCCTCTCCAGGGCCTCTATGATCCTATCCACCTGGGCCCGGTTGGGGTTGCCCTTGGTGAAAAGCGCTCCATAGTTCTCCCCCGTCTGGAACTGCCCCACCACCACCAAGGCCCCGCCCGACTTGGCCGCCTCCGAGAGCACAATGGAGGTGTCGATGATAAAAGCATCTATCTGCCCGGCCCGCAGGGCGGTAAAGCCCCCCGCCACATCGGGAAAGACCCGGGTCAGGTTCTGGGGGTGCTTTAGGGTATCCGCGAGGAACTTGGCCGCCGTGGTGGCCTGCTGCACCCCTATGCGGGCGGTTTTGAGGCTGGCCGGGCTGTTGAACCTGGCCCGATCAGCTGCGCGCACCAGCACACCGATGTCGGAAGAGAAGTAGGGGCGGGAGAAGTCCACCACCCGCTTGCGGGCCTCGGTGATGGTGATTTGGGAGAGGGCAAAATCGAAGTTGCGGGTCTGGCCAGCGATTAGGGCGTCCCAGGCCACGTTCTGCACCACCAGCCTATCAAGCCCGGCGCGGTAGGCGATGTTGGCCGCCAGGCAGTACTCAAAGCCGTCCCGGATGGTAGCAGGGCTATCGCCGTTCCAGAAGCCCGGCCCTGGCAGGTTGGTCTGCACTGTGAGCTGGCCGGCAATAACCGGACGGATGGGAAACTGACCCTTAGGACCGGTGACCTCGCAGTTGCCAATCCGGGTCTGGGCCAGCCCCAGCGAAGCCAGGGCCACTGCGGTTAGAAGCCAAGCCTGTTTCATACCCAAGCCTCCTTTCTCGAGTACCGTGCCCATTATAGAACCCGCTTCATAGAGTCTAGCCACCCATCGGCTAGAATGGGTGAACTGTGCGGGAGCGGATTCGCAATTTCTCCATCATCGCCCACGTAGACCACGGCAAGTCTACGCTGGCCGACCGCATTCTCCAGATGACCAAGGCGGTCTCGGAACGGGAAATGCGCGAACAGTTTTTGGATTCGCTGGAGCTCGAGCGCGAACGCGGCATCACCATCAAGGCCAGCGCGGTACGGCTTTTCTACGAGAGCAAAGCGGGCGAAACCTACATCTTCAACCTGATCGACACCCCCGGCCACGTGGACTTTGGCTACGAGGTGAGCCGGGCGTTGGCCGCGGTAGAGGGGGTGCTGCTGGTGGTGGACGCCAGCCAGGGGGTGGAGGCCCAGACCATCGCCAACTTCTACCTGGCCTTGGAGCACGAGCACACCATCATCCCGGTCATCAACAAGATCGACCTGCCCAGCGCCCGACCCTTGGAGGTGGCCCTCGAGGTAGAGGAGGTGCTGGGCATCCCCGCCGACGATTGCATCTTCGCCTCGGGCAAAACCGGCCAGGGAGTGGACGAGATTCTGGAGGCCGTCGTGGCCCGCATTCCTCCCCCCAAAGGGGCCCCTGACAACCCCACCCAGGCCCTGATTTTCGACTCCATCTACGACGCCTACCAGGGGGTGATCCCCTACGTGCGGGTGATGGACGGGCATATTCGGCCTGGCGAGGTCATCAAGGTCTGGTCCACCGGCAAGACCTTCACCGTGGACAAGGTGGGGGTCTTCCGACCGGGGTCGCTGGAGCCGGTGGCCGAGCTCGGCCCCGGGGAGGTGGGCTGGCTCACCGCGGCCATCCGCGAGATCGGCGAAACCCAGGTGGGCGACACCATCACCCTAGCCCATAACCCCTGCCAGGCCCCCTACCCCGGCTTCCAGCCGGCCAAACCGGTGGTCTTTGCCGGGCTCTACCCCACCAACTCCCAGGACTACAACCGCCTGCGCGAGGCTCTGGAAAAGCTCAAACTGAACGATGCGGCCCTGCATTTCGAGCCCGAGACCTCCGAGGCCCTGGGCTTTGGCTTCCGCTGCGGCTTTTTAGGGCTCCTGCACGCCGAAATCGTGCAGGAGAGGCTTGAGCGAGAGTTCGGGCTCGAGCTCATCTCCACCGCCCCCAACGTGGTCTACCGGGTCAGGCGCACCGATGGGCAGGAGATGGAAATCCACAACCCCTCCGAACTGCCCAGCCCTGACCGGCTCGAGGCCATCTACGAACCCTACGTCAAGCTCACCCTCTACACCCCCGAGGAGCACGTGGGGGCCATCATGCAGCTTCTACAGGAAAAACGGGGCCGAATGCGCCATATGAACTACGTGGGCAAGCGGGTAGAACTCATCTACGAGGTGCCCTTTGGGGAGATCCTCTACGATTTCCACGACCGCCTGAAGTCCCTAAGCCGGGGCTACGCCTCGATGGACTACGAACAAATCGGCTACCAGGAGGGCGAGCTGGTCAAGGTAAACATCCTGGTGAACGAGGAGCCGGTAGATGCCCTGGCCTTCATCACCCATAAGGACAAGGCCTACAGCATGGCGCGGGAGATCGTGGATAAGCTGGCTGAGGTCATCCCCCGCCAGCAGTTCGCGGTGCCCATCCAGGCCGCGATTGGAGGAAAAATCATCGCCCGCGCTACGGTGAAGGCCCTGCGCAAGGATGTGCTGGCCAAGTGCTACGGCGGAGACGTCACCCGCAAGAAGAAGCTTTTGGAAAAGCAAAAAGAGGGTAAGAAGCGCCTCAAGGCCATCGGCAAGGTGGAGGTACCCCAGGAGGCCTTCCTGGCGGTCCTTTCGGCCGGACGCGAATAAAAGAGCCCGCCCCTTGCGGAGCGGGCGGAACCTCCAGCGCAGGTTGGGCGAGGTTTCTCCTTAGAAAGGAGGTGATCCAGCCGCACCTTCCGGTACAGCTACCTTGTTACGACTTAGCCCCAGTCATGAGCCTTACCCTAGGCGCCTGCCTGTGGCTCCCAGCGACTTCAGGTAAAGCCCAC